>CAJOQF010000001.1 GCA_905236295.1 uncultured Eubacterium sp.
GATAGTGGCCGTCGGCATGAGGGAAGGCGGTGACTCCTGTCCGCCTGCCTGTCGCATTCCGGAAAAAATCCGAATGAAGCCTGAGCTTAAAAAGGGAGAAATAATTCCTCTTGAGGCAAGGCTTGTCCGATTTCTCGAGGCGATGACAAGCGAGTATGAGAGGATGGCTATAGAGGCTGACAGCTCAAACAGGGCGAAGTCGGCATTTCTTTCAAATATGTCGCATGAGATCAGAACTCCTATAAACGTCGTTCTCGGAATGGACGAGATGATCCTCCGTGAGACGAAGGAGGAAGAGATCAAAAACTATGCAACTGACATATACACCTCGGGTCAGACACTGTTGTCACTGATAAACGATATCCTTGATTTCTCCAAGATAGAATCGGGGAAAATGGAGATTGTGCCGGTAGAGTACGATTTTTCCAGCCTGATACACGACATGGAGAATATGGCGAGAGTCCGCGCGGGAGACAAGGGTCTCAAGTTCGAACTCGAGGTTGAATCCGATCTGCCGTCGAGAATGTACGGAGATGATATCAGGGTTCGACAGGTCATCACCAATATTCTGACCAATGCAGTAAAGTACACCGAGGAGGGAACGGTGTGGTTTAGAGTCAGTGGCAGGACAAACGGAGATGTCGAAACCCTTCATTTCGAAATAGAGGATACGGGTATCGGGATCAAAGAAGAAGATCTCCCGAAATTGTTTGAAAAGTTCCAGCGTATCGAGGAGGACAGAAACCGTTCCATAGAGGGTACGGGTCTCGGCATGAGTATAACGACTCTTTTGCTTAAGCTCATGGGCAGCAGTATAAACGTTGACAGTGTCTATGGAAAGGGTTCGAAATTCTACTTTGATATAGACCAAAAGATTGTGGACGATACTCCAATCGGAGATTTTGCCGAGAGAGTGTCCAAGCTCTCTGATATCTATCACCATGAGGAAACCTTTGTCGCTCCCAATGCAAAAGTGTTGGTGGTTGATGACAATGATATGAACAGAAAGGTCTTTGTCAGACTTTTAAGGGATACCGAAATACAGATCGATCAGGCGAAGAGCGGATTTGAATGCCTTGAAATGAGCGCAAAGAAGCGCTATGACATTATTTTCCTTGATCATATGATGCCCGAGATGGATGGAATAGAAACGCTTGAAAAGATGCAGGAAGAGACTGATTCTCCAAATGCGGACACTCCGATATTCATGCTCACGGCAAATGCGGTGGAGGGCGCGAAAGAGCAGTATCTAAGCGTTGGATTTACAGGGTTTATCTCGAAACCGATCGATTCGGTATTGCTTGAGCAGACCATAAAAGAGACTTTGTCGGATGAGCTGCTTGAGCCTGTCAAAAGGAAGGAGAGCGTTCAGGACAGAACGGATGAAAAGAGTGAAGTCATTGCCTCACTTCCTGTTATTGCCGGAGTGGATTGGGATATAGCGTGGATGCACCTTCCGGGCAGGGATATACTTGAGACCGGATTTGACGGATTCTATTCACTTATAGATAATCAGGCGGACAAGCTGGAGAAAATGTACGAGGCTATACAAGAAGCTGTCAATGGTGATGATAGCGATCTGTCGGCAGCAGTTGACGAATACCGGATCCAGGTTCACGGCATGAAAAGTTCGGCTGCCACCGTCGGCATTACCCTGTTATCCGGTATGGCTCAGACTCTTGAATATGCAGCCAGGGACAATAAAATCGATATTATAGATTCAATGACCTGGGTTCTTCTGTCGGAATGGCGTTCTTATAAGGATAAGCTTATGGGACTCTTTGATCTTGGAAAAAAGACCGAGGCGGAAGATGAGATTGACCCTGCAATGTTTTCGTCATATCTTAAGAGCCTTGATGCGGCTATGGATGATTTTGATATAGATAAGGCGGACGAAATAGTCGCCCGCCTCAGGGAGTATCGTTTTGAGGATAAGGCTGCAGACCTCATAAAGAAGCTTGCCATTGCAGTGTCAGATCTGGACGGCGAAACCGTAAAGACCATCACGAATGATCTTTTTCAGGCTTTTTGATAAGACCGAGCATAATAGCGGTCAGGAACGATCCTGTTAAAAGTGCCAGTATAAATGCAGCAGGGTTTTGCATTACCGGAAGGACGAAGAGTCCACCGTGAGGTGCGTAAAGCCTGCAGTTAAAGACTATGCATAACAGTCCGGATACAAAAGATCCGGCCATACAGGTAGGGATCACGCGCAACGGGTCGGTGAAGAAGAACGGCAGTGCGCCTTCCGTGATAAACGCGATTCCGGTAAAGAGAGTTGCAACACGGTTTTTGTGTGCGATTTTGCTATATTTTTTCTTGAATATCAACATCGAGATGAATATTGCTATCGGCGGAACCATTCCACCTGCCATAACGGCTGCCATAATATCTGGACTGCCGGTCGTGATCGAATCAATGCCGTAATTGTATGCAACCTTGTTGATAATGCCGCCCATATCCGTGGACATCAGTGCCGATGCGATCGGACCAAGCAGCGGGCTTCCGGCTTCTTTCAGGGAATTTAACAGGTTTAGGAACACAGAGCCGATGATGCTTGATATCGGCGTTATTATGTATTTTGAGATCACATGCATTACCAGCAGGCTGAATATAGGGGTTACTACTATTTTGGCGGCGTTGTGAACGAACTTTGGCAATCTGAAGGTAAATCTGTCAAGTTCGTATGAAATGATGGCGGCGACTATACCGGCGACCATAGCGCCAATAAACCCCGATTCGGATTCTATGGTTAGATAACCGCCCACAAAACCTGCCAAAAATGCAGCCTTTCCGGTCAGTTCATAAGCCAGAAATCCTGCAAATACAGGCAGCATAAAGTTAAATGTCGTATCTCCGAGTGCTTTCAGAGAAGCAGAGATATCTGTGATCGATCCAAAGTTTGCTCTTGCCTCCACAGAAAGGCTTGCGATATCTACGCTTGAAGCGTCAAACAGATAGGCTAGCGCAATGAGGATTCCGCCGCCTGCTATAAAAGGGATCATCCA
>CAJOQF010000002.1 GCA_905236295.1 uncultured Eubacterium sp.
AAAGAGACCTGTATTAGAATAACTATATATGAATCAGAGTGTAAGACTTAATTCCGTATAATGTGGAATTTACTTTTTTATTCAATGGAATTTTTCGGATTAAAGAAAAAACAGTTGACTTACAATATATTTATGTGTTATTATCCTACAGTATGCCGCATGACGAGGTATAAGTCTGCACTTTTGCAGCACCAAAGTCAGCGTTTGGCTATAATAAATTTTTAATTAGGAGGTGCCATAGTATGTACGCAATTATTGCAACAGGTGGTAAGCAGTACAAGGTTTCTGAGGGCGATATCATCAATATCGAAAAGCTTGATGTAAATGAGGGCGATTCAGTAACATTTGATGATGTATTAGCAATCGGAGGAGACAAGCTCGCAGCAGGAGCTGAGTGTTCTAACGCTACAGTTACAGCTAGTGTTGTAAAGAACGGAAGAGCTAAGAAAGTTATTGTTTACAAGTACAAGAGAAAGACCGGATATCACAAAAAGAACGGTCACAGACAGTCATTTACGCGTGTAAAGATTGACAAGATCAACGCATAACAGACGTTATGGTAAAGATAATAATTTACCAGCATAAGGATTATGGAGTGCTCGGTTTCAAGAGTTCGGGGCATGCGGGATTCGAGGATGCAGGCAAGGACATTGTCTGTGCAGGAGTTTCGGTTCTTATCATAAACACTGTAAATTCACTCGATCAGTTTACTGACAATCAATTCGATGTAAATCAGGATGCCGAAGAAGGGTATATCGCAGTCGAATCTGAATCCGGATTTGACGACAGAGGAAAGCTTCTTCTTGATTCCATGATCTTAGGATTAAAAGAGATACAAAAAAACTACGGTGATGAGTATGTCACTATTACATTTCAGGAGGTGCAAAAGCCATGATCAGTATGAATCTTCAGTTTTTTGCTCATAAAAAGGGAGTTGGTTCTACAAAGAACGGCAGAGATTCCGAGAGCAAGAGATTAGGTGCTAAGAGAGCTGACGGTCAGTTCGTAAAAGCCGGAAATATACTTTACAGACAGCGTGGAACAAGAATCCATCCGGGTACTAACGTAGGACTCGGCGGAGATGATACGCTCTATGCAAAGGCAGATGGTATCCTGCGTTTCGAGAGAAAAGGACGCGACAAAAAGGTTGCTTCTGTATATCCGGTAGCGGAGTAAGAACTTTAATTGACAGCCTCGGTATTATACCGGGGCTGTGTTGTTATATAACAACACTGTTTTAGAAGGAGAATTATATGTTTGCAGATACAGCGAGCGTTATCATAAAATCCGGAAACGGCGGAGATGGGCATGTGAGTTTCCATCGAGAAAAGTTTGTCGCCAACGGAGGACCTGACGGCGGCGACGGTGGAGACGGCGGCGACGTTATTTTCGTTGTCGACGAAGGCTTAAACACTCTATATGATTTCAGACACAGAAGAAAATATGCGGCTGAAAACGGTGAGGAAGGCAAGAAAAGAAACTGCCACGGAAAAAACGGTGAGGATCTTATCGTTAAAGTTCCTGCAGGAACAGTCGTTAAGGAGCTTAGAAGCGGCAGAGTAATAGCGGATATGTCCGGTGACAACAAAAAGCAGGTGATACTTAAAGGTGGCCGCGGAGGACTTGGAAATCAGCATTTTGCGACTGCAAGGATGCAGGCTCCCAAATATGCCCAGCCGGGTAAGCCGGGAATTGAGCTTGAGGTAAAGCTTGAGCTTAAATGTATAGCCGACGTTGGACTTGTAGGATTCCCGAATGTCGGAAAATCCACCTTCCTTTCGCGTGTTACAAATGCCAAGCCAAAGATCGCAAATTACCATTTCACAACGCTCAATCCAAATCTCGGCGTGGTCGATCTGCCCGGCGGAGGAGGATTTGTAATAGCTGATATCCCGGGACTTATCGAGGGCGCCAGCGAGGGCGTCGGACTCGGTCATGAATTTTTAAGACATATCGAGAGAACCCGTGTCATCGTCCATATCGTTGATGCTGCATCTACAGAGGGCAGAGATCCGATAGAGGATATATATGCGATCAATAAGGAGCTTGAGAGTTATGATCCGACACTTAAAGAAAAGCCGTGGCTTATCGCTGCAAACAAAATCGATGCTATCTACGGTGAGAGCGATGCCATAAATAAGCTTAAAGAGGAATTTGAGCCGCAGGGTATAAATGTATATCCGATATCTGCTGTCAGCGGTCAGGGCTTAAATGAGCTTTTGGGAGCCATAGAAAAACTTCTTGAGGAAGCCCCGAAAGACACTTATGTCTTTGAGCAGGAGTACTTCCCTGAAGTTGAGGTTAAAGCTGCAGAGGACGAGGGATTCACTGTCGAGTACGACGAGAAAGAAAACATGTATGTCTGTGAGGGACCGAAGATCGACAAGATGCTCGGCTACACAAATATTGATTCCGAAAAGGGATTTTTATTCTTCCAGAAATTCCTCAAGGAAAACGGCATAATCGACAAACTGGCAGAGCTCGGAATACAGGAGGGTGATACCATCAGAATGTACGGATTGGAGTTTGAATACTATGAGTAATATTACACTTACAAGTAAACAGAGAGCTTTTTTAAGAAGCAAGGCAAACGGACTTGATCCTATATTCCATGTGGGAAAGTCCTCCCTGACCCCGGAAATGACGGAGGGGATCGCCGAGGCGCTTGAAAAAAGAGAGCTTATCAAGGTCGGAATATTAAAAAATTGTTTTGACGATCCCAAAGAATTGGCATCAATTATAGCCGAACGCACCGGTTCTGTGGTAGTATGTGTTATGGGAAAAAAGATAACACTGTTCAAACAGAAGAAAAAGGATTCGGCATTTGTGTTGCCTAAGGCTAAGGTGAAAGAATGAAAAAAAAGGTAGGAATTCTCGGAGGAACATTTGACCCCATACACAACGGACATTTGTTGATGGCGGAGATTGCGCGTGAGCAGTATGTTCTCGACGAAATCTGGTTCGTACCCACAGGGATTTCTCCGCACAAAGACTACAAATATGTAACCGACGCTTCATATCGTTGCAATATGATACGACTTGCTATAAAAGATAAGCCGTATTTTAAGCTTAATACCATAGAGCTTTCGTCGGAGGATACTGTTTATACTTACAGAACCCTTGAAAGGCTCTATGAGGAGAATGATGATGTCATCTATTACTTTATAATGGGTGCGGATTCATTGTTCTATTTTGAAAAATGGATGAAACCCGAGCGCATCCTGGAGCTTTGTACCATACTTGTCGCTGTAAGGGATGATATGGACAAAACGGCCGTCGTCAGAAGGATAGATATGCTTAAAAACATGTATGATTCTGCCGACATCAACCTTGTCGATATGCCTAATTTCAGCGTTTCATCTGCAGATATAAGGAAACGTCTCTATGAGGGGCATACAGTCAGATACATGGTTCATGACGAGGTTGTTGACTATATTATGGACAATGATCTCTATACCGACAGCTCCCATCCGAAATCTATAAAGAGAGGTATAGATGAAGGATATTCCTACCCTGATGAAATATACAGCTCAATTATCAGAAGACTGAAAAGAAAGCTTGACGGGGAGCGCTTTATGCATACTCTTGGAGTGATGTACACCGCCGGCAATCTGGCGGGGATCCATGCTCCCGAGCTTATGGATAAGGCTCTGATGGCAGGGCTTTTACACGATTGTGCAAAATGTATTCCAAATGAGGACAAATACCGGATCTGTCGCGAGAACGGCATAGAGTTAAATGAAGCTGAAACCAACAATCCGGGGTTAGTCCATGCGAAACTTGGTGAGTACATCGCCAGGGCCGAATACGGGATAGATGATGTCGAGATAGGACACGCCATAAGTGTGCATACCACCGGATGTCCTGATATGTCTACCCTTGATAAGATAGTTTATCTGGCGGATTTTATTGAGCCGGCAAGGAATGCCGAAGGCATAAGCATAATGGATGAGGCAAGGAAGCTTGCGTTTGAGGATTTGGACTCTGCAGTCGGGCTTGTAGCAAAAAGAACAGTATCTTATCTGGAAGAAAAGGGGGCTGTAATTGATGATACGACTCAAAAGACGGCGGATTTTTACAATAAGGATTAATTGGAACTGACTGGTGATATAGATATTTGGTAACAGAGGTGAAATGATGGCAGATTCAAAGGATATGGTAAAAGCGGCTTTTAAGGGATTGAGTGACAAGAAAGCCGAAGATATACAGGTTATTGACATACAGGGTGTCAGTGTTATTGCTGATTACTTTGTCATTGCAAGCGGAACAAATTCAAATCAGATCGAGGCGATGTGTGACGCGGTCGAGGAGGAACTATACAAGATAGGCAAGACTCCAAAACAGATCGAGGGAAATAAGAGCAGTACATGGATTCTTATGGACTTTGAGGATGTGATCGTTCATATCTTCTCAAGTGAGGATCGTCTCTTCTATGAGCTTGACAAGATCTGGAGAGACGGTACGATAGTTGATATAGACAGTATATAATGTGAATCATAAAGCACACTTTACGTGGATGTATTCCACGTAGGGTGTGCTTTTTTTGCTGTTAAAATCCAAAAAGGAGGAAGTTGTTATGAAACTTATAGGTGAATTTATATTGCGGTGATCGTTTGAAGCATTAGTGATCAGGAGAAGAAACGGTAAACTCCGAATACTTTGCCAAGGATAGTGCAATCCGGCACAATGATCGGATCCATGTTGTCGTTTTCCGGTTGGAGACGAATGTGATCGTCTTCCTTGTAAAACGTCTTTACAGTGGCGGAGTCATCGATTAGAGCGACTATGATATCGCCGTTTTTGGCTGTGTCCTGTCTCTTGACGATAATATTATCTCCCGAGAGGATGCCGACGTTTATCATCGAATCGCCCTTTACACGAAGGATAAAACTCTCCTCGCGAGGGGCATACTCGGCCGGGATGGGAAAGTAGTTTTCGATATTCTGCTGGGCGAGGATCGGCTCGCCGGCTGCGACACGACCTACGATCGGAATGCTTACCATATCGGTTCTGATCATCTGGAAGTTGTCGTCAATGATCTCTATGGCGCGTGGCTTTGTGGGGTCGCGTTTTATAAATCCGTTCTTCTCGAGGGTTTCAAGGTGAGAGTGAACGGAGGATGTTGATTTAAGATTAACTGCGTCGCAGATTTCGCGAACCGCAGGCGGATAGCCCTTTTTTAATATTGTCTCCTTGAGATAATCGAGTATTTCCTGTTGCTTGGCGGATATTTTCTTCCCGGACATAATTTACCTCCAAATGTGAAAAGTAACAAAACTTATGTTCTGTAATTATGAGTTTATCATAAGAAAATAGAAAAAGCAAACATATATTCCGAAAATTTGTTCGAAAAAACTGTTGACAAACATTTGTTCGCGTGCTATTTTATGTTTACACAAACAAATGTTCGTGAGCGCGCGCTCACCTTACATAATTCTTCGTTAACAAAGTGTGAGGTGATCATTATGAGAAAAGTTTTATTTAGAAAAAAAGGTTTATTACTTATGGCTTTAGCCACGGTATTTGCGGTTTTTGTTATCGCGTTGTCCGGAGTATCTTCCTATGCCTCCAGCAAGGATGACAATGTTTTTCTTCCAATTGCATCCGATGAGTGCTATTATACGAGTATGACTGTGACGGCGGGAGAGAGTCTTTGGACGATTTCCGGAGATTATAGTTCTTACGGGTTCTCGTCACAGATGGATTATATCAACGAAATAAAGCGTATTAACAATCTTAAGAACGATGTTATACATGCGGGAGAGTCTCTGATAGTTATGGATTCCGTGCCCGCATACAGTTGTAACGCGTCCGTGAGATGATCGGAGTTATCGGATGAAATTTGTTATACAGAGAGTATTAAAAAGCAGTGTCAGCGTCGACGGGGAAGTGGTCGGTGCGATTGACAGAGGTTATATGGTTCTTGTCGGGCTTGGTCAGGGAGATGATGAGAGCATAGCCGACAAGATGATAGACAAGATGGTAAAGCTCAGAATATTTGAGGACGAGGAAGGCAAGACCAACCTCTCAATAGATGATGTCGGCGGACAGATCCTTCTTGTTTCCCAGTTTACACTCTACGCAAATTGTAAAAAGGGCAACAGACCTTCGTTTATAGATGCGCTTGACCCTGCCGAGTCCGAGAGATTATACGAATATATAGTTAAAAAGACTTCCGAGCGTATCGCTGTTGTTGAAAAAGGTATTTTCGGTGCAGATATGAAGGTTGAGATCCTAAACGACGGACCGTTTACTGTTATCTTGGATTCGGATGAGATCATAAAAAAGAATAGTTGAGGAGACGTTATTGAAATACAAGGTTTTGAATACGACCATTGAAGGACTGACTTCGAGAGTCAGAATTCTCGGAAAAGCCGAGGAGATTAAAGCCGGAGAGCAGATAGCTGACGAATACAATGTACACTATAAAGTACTCAGTGTATCTGACGGACCGGATAAGTATTTTAACGGCATGGATGAGACTACCGATATCGTACTTGACGGGATGTTTTCTTCAAGGAAGATCATTACAGGGGACGATCTTGAAATGATAACAAGCCGCAGGAGATTGTTCGGTTATTCCGGACCACCCGGTACAGACGTCCAATGATCATTGGCTTCAGCTTTTTTGAAGGAACGGTTTGTCTTTGCCAATGTTAAAAATTATACTTGTCGGGTCGATATATATAATATCAAGGTAACAAGGAGGTATTGAATTTATGGATTACATGGATTTAACCAACATGACTGTAGACTCTATACCGGCTTTGGCTTCAACTATGGCTCAGGCAAATGTGATGGAAAGCGTTGGAGTGGCAATGCTTGGTGAAGCTATAAATACCAACAGCGCAGACATGACTGCACTTACAAAAGCTATGGAGCTTTCTGTAAACCCCGATGTTGGAGCGAATATTGATTATTCAGTTTAAGACGAGTAGAGTCTTAAGGTTACCAAAAAAATTCCCCGATCATTCTCGCAATGTCATTAAGTTAGCATTGTAACGCGAGGGAAAAGTTTTAAAGAGGATGTTGGAATTGTTCCAGTATCCTCTTTTTCCATGGTT
>CAJOQF010000003.1 GCA_905236295.1 uncultured Eubacterium sp.
GAGTATGCTCCAAAGATCGTATCAATGCAGATCGATCCGGAGAAGATCGGCGATGTTGTAGGTCAGAGAGGAAAGACTATCAACGAGATCATTGATCGTACAGGAGTTAAGATTGACATTACCGATGACGGTACAGTTTCAATCTGCGGTACAGATGCTGATATGATGGCTGAGGCAAGACGTATAATCGAGGTTATCGTAACCGATTACGAGCCGGGTCAGCTGTTTACAGGTAAGGTTGTAAGCATCAAAGAGTTTGGTGCATTTGTTGAGTTCGCTCCTGGCAAGGAGGGAATGGTACACATTTCCAAGATCGCAAAGGAGCGCATCAACCGCGTTGAGGATGTCCTCACTCTCGGAGACACGGTTACAGTTATCTGTCTTGGCAAGGACAAGATGGGTCGCATGAGCTTCTCTATAAAGGATGTTCCTGAGCAGAGGTAGGATTTTTGCAGAAATTTGTTGTAACAAATTATAATATTAAAAACGAAAAGATTGCCGGTAGTTTGTCTCTGGCAGTCTTTTCTGATTTACATTGCAAAGTATATGAACCGGAAAATTTCCCACTCATCGATTCAACCATAAGGATGAATCCCGATATGATAATCATGTCCGGAGATATGATCACTGCCAGAGAAGAAGAGCAGTATGGCAGTGTTTTGAGTCTTATAGGGGAGCTTGTGAAGCTGGCGCCGGTTTATTATTCAATGGGAAACCATGAGTCGAGGATCAAGCATATTTACTGTGAGCACACAAAGGGTTATCACGAGTACGAGAACAGACTCAGAGATATAGGTGTGACGGTGCTTGACAACACCTGTTGTGATCATTCGGATGAGGTAAGAATATACGGGGTGAGCATTCCACTGGTGTGCTATACCAAGGGAAAGAGCATTCCGCTTCAGGATCATTTCCTAAGGGAAACATTTAGAGCACCCGATCCGAAAAGACTGAATCTGCTGCTTGCCCACAATCCGGCGTATGTAAAACAATATATAGATGCCGGATTTGACATTACATTTAGCGGACACAATCACGGTGGGATGGTGAGACTTCCGGGGATAGGCAGCATACTGAGCCCGCAGTTTGAATTTTTCCCCAAATATGACAGGGGATGTTATCAGATAGGAGACGGGTATGCGGTGGTCAGTGCCGGACTGGGGGATCACTCGATTAAACTCAGGATAAACAATCCACACGAACTTATACATTTAAAGATTAATTAACAATGGATATAAACTTTAAGCTGGATGCGTTCGAAGGCCCCCTTGACCTTCTGCTGCACCTGATCGAAAAAAATAAAATAGATATATACGATATCCCTATCGTACTCATCACAGAGCAATATATGGACTATGTCGGGAAGATGACATTTGACGATCTCGATCTAAAGAGCGAATTTCTGGTCATGGCGGCGACACTGTTTGACATCAAATCAAGGATGCTGCTTCCTGGAAAGCAAGAGGATGAGGAGGATGAGTCAGATCCGAGAGAAGAGCTCGTAAAACGTCTTCTCGAGTACAAGATGTACAAGAGCATATCATACGAGCTTAAGGACAGGCTTATCGACAGCGACAAGATCCTCTACAGAGAGGCGTCAATACCGGATGAGGTGGAGCAGTACAGGCCTCCGATCGATATAGATGAGCTTGTGGGGGACATGGATCTCTCCAAGTTGAACTCGGTCTTCAACGATATATTAAAGCGCTGCAATGACCGTGTGGATCCGATACGTTCAAAATTCGGCCGGATAAAAAAGGAAGAGGTTTCCATGGAGGAGAATTTCAAGTTCGTGGAAGATTACGCAAGGCATCACAAGACTTTTTCGTTTAGGAAGCTTTTCGAGCACAAGAAATCAAAGGTGCAGATAATAGTTACATTTCTGTCCATTTTGGAACTTATGAAGACTTCTAAGATTACGATCATACAGGAAGAACTGTTTGATGACATAGTGGTAACATCGCTTATCTGTACAGAGGCTTAGAACAGAATGGACAGCGGTAAGATTGAATACTGCCGCGATATTTATGAGGAACTATGATGGAGAATAAGGACAGATCCCTCGAGGGAGTACTTGAGGCAATACTATTTACAATGGGAGAGGCAGTGAGTATTTCACGGCTTTCTGAGGCACTGGATGTCACTGAGGAGGAGATTTGCAGCGCGATAGGAAAACTATCCGACCAATATGACAGACAGCACCGTGGAATAAAGATAATAGAGCTCGAGGGCGCGTACCAGATGTGCACAAATCCGGATTATTACGAGGATCTTATAAAAGTTGCGAAGACACCAAGACGCTACACCTTGACCGATGTACAGATAGAGACGCTCTCTATAATCGCCTATAAGCAGCCGGTCACAAAAGTCGAGATTGAAAATATCAGGGGCGTTTCGAGTGATCATGCAGTAAACAGGCTCGTCGAGTTCGGGCTTGTAAAAGAGGTCGGACGTCTTGATGCCCCCGGAAAACCGATGCTTTTCGGAACTACAGAGGAGTTCCTCAGATCCTTTGGCGTGCAGTCGCTCGATGACCTTCCGACAGTGAATGAGGAGAGGATGGAAGAGTTCAAGGAACAGGCTGAGGCTGAGGTGATGCAGCAGACTACACTCGCTGATGTGGAAGTGTAAGTATCTAAAAGAACATAGCCCGAGGTGTACAGGTACTTGTAATTGAACGGTTTTGTCTGGTATAATATATCATGTAGTTTGAGGTGCGTGTTTCAACAGGAGATAACCCGGTGGAGCTTTTTGGGGATCTGTCTCTTTAATGGTAAGTGCTTATGAAAAAGAATAAAATACGAGCAATCGTCTGCGTGATGATGAGTGCTATGGTGATGTTGGGAAGTTCGCCGGCATATGCGGCACAAGATACTGTAAATGTGAGTGTATCCGATGATGCAAATAATGAGCTCCCACACACCGGACGTATCGGCCAAAGGGTAGTAGAAAACAGGATAAGCGCTGATGATATAGACAGCGTATCCGCGACTGATTATAAATACAAAGAGTTCTATGACTGGGGGAAATGCGCATCATGGTACTATTACAATAAACTGCCCAAGAAATTGCAGAGTGTATGGAACGATATGTATGAGCTCTGTAATTATTACCTCAACACCAAAAAGAATTACAAGACGATGAATGTTGACGGCATAAAATACGGATATCTCGGCAAGCTCAATGTCTCCGACTATAACATTACTTCAAGTCAGGTGGCTGATCTTGTAACGTTATTTGTAATATCCAATCCGCAGTTCTATTTTATAGAGGATATGTATTACTATGATACATACTACGGATCTGATGTCGTAAATATTTATGTTTTAGGATATTCTAAGTTTAGAAAGGGTTCGACCAGATACAAGAAAGCCAAGAAAATAGCCAAGATCGTCAAGAATTGGACTGACGCGGCAAAGAAAAAAGGCGGCAAATTAGAACAGGAATTATTCCTCCACGACAAGCTTTGCGACAGGACAACCTATGACTACAATGTAGAATATTTCAGCGGTGGTTATCTGTTTGAATATGAACAGGAAGCTTTTACCCAGTCGGCTTATTCAGCTTTGATAAAGGGCTCATCGGTCTGCTCGGGTTATTCCATGGCGTATGAAATGCTTCTAAACGCATGCGGAATTGATGCGGTTCAGATTGTCAACACAGAACACGCATGGAACAGAGTAAGGATAGACGGATACTGGTACAACGTTGATACAACCTGGGATGACAGCGAAGATTATGGCTCATATCTTTACTTCAATCGCAGCTCAAAGATGATTGCCGGAAGCATAGACCAAAACGGATATCACAAACAAAACGGTGTGTGCAAGAAATATATGAAGCCGTCGACCTGCACAAAGGATTCGGGAGCGGATGAATACTACTATGGCACTATAGCCAGCTCAAAGGGCACGGCAGAAGTAAAGGATGCGAAGTTTAAGATCAAAAAATCCGGAGATAAGAAATACCTTGTTGCCACTTCAAAAAAGAGCGGAACGACCTATTATTATGCAATAGGACATAAGGCATCTGTAAATAAGAGCAGAAGCCGTATTTACAAGAAGAAGGTAGAGCTTCCGGACAAGGGTTCATATGTCAGTGTAATAGCCGTTAGAAAGGGCTACAAAGACTCAGAACAGATCAAATTAAAGAAGTAAAAAATATAAGGAGCGGTTCATTGTGATATGCTCCCTTCTAAGTAGACAAGAGAAATAATTAAAATCTTGTTATACTTGGAAGGGAGTATTTCTATGTCCAAATTTAAGA
>CAJOQF010000004.1 GCA_905236295.1 uncultured Eubacterium sp.
CCTTGCCGACACACCATGTGTTAACTGTGGCCAGTGCGTACAGGTTTGTCCGACAGGCGCGCTGACCATACACGATGAATCAGAAGCGTTCTCTAAGGAGCTCGAGGCAGGCAAGGTTATGGTTGCCCAGATCGCACCTTCTGTCAGAGTAAACCTTGCAGAGGCACTCGGCGAAGAACCCGGTACAGTAAGCACCGGAAGACTCGTTAGCGCATTAAAGATTCTCGGATTCAAGAAAGTATTCGACACCGACTTTACTGCCGACCTCACCATCATGGAGGAGGGCACAGAGTTACTTGGCAGAATCCAGAACGGCGGCACTTTCCCGATGCTCACATCATGCTGCCCTGGTTGGATCAAGTATCTCGAGACTTTCGGACCGGATCTTCGAGATCACCTCTCAACCTGCAAATCACCGCAGCAGATGTTTGGTCCGCTTATAAAAACATACTTTGCCGACAAAGCCGGCATTGATCCCAAAGATATATGCAGTGTTTCCATCATGCCATGTACGGCCAAGAAATTCGAGGCAAAACGTCGCGAGATGAAGGCAAGCGGATATCAGGATGTTGATATCGTAATGACGGTCTACGAGCTTGCGCGCATGATACAGACCGCCGGAATTGATTTCAAAAACCTTGAGGAGACCGAGTTCGACAATCCATTCGGACAGGGCTCAGGAGCCGGACTTATATTCGGCGCAACCGGCGGAGTTATGGAAGCTGCACTCAGAACAGTATATGAGAAGGTTACGGGCAATGAGCTCGATAAATTGGAATTTGAAAACGTACGCGGATTTGACGGCTGGAAAGAAGCTGCAGTGCAGGTCGGAGATCTCAATGTCAAAGTAGCCATCGTACACGGCCTTGCAAACGCAAAGATTCTTTTGGAAAAGATCAGATCCGGCGAAGCCGATTACCATTTCGTGGAAGTCATGGCATGTCCGGGCGGATGTATCGGTGGTGGCGGAAACGCCCCACGCACCTGGAAGAAAGTAGAGCAGCGTATGAAAGCGATTTACGAGGAAGAAAAACGACTTCCTATCAGAAAGTCACACGAGAATCCTTTTGTACAACAGTGTTACGAGGAGTTCCTCGGCGAGCCGAACTCCAAAAAAGCTCACGAGCTTCTTCACACTCACTATGTTGACAGACACGATCTGTTAAGCGTGTAATTATCGTCCATTTTGGAAACATCCCTTTAAATAAGAGGTCATCGAATTTTTCGATGGCCTCTGTCTAAATTATTCCTTGTTATATTTCCCCTTTATGACATAGCACTTTCTCCCTCTTTGTTTTTCCATGACTCACCGTTTTCGCCGCTTGTTGCGTTTCCCCCTGCTCTTAAAGCTTCCACGACGCGAAGCCTGCTCTATCATAAGCTCGGCTCTCTTGTATGGATCGGTCTCCGTCTCAATCTTCTTTTGAAGCTCACCCTTTCTGTATTCGGCAAGCATCTGTGCCGCAGTGGTATAGTCGCGCTCAAATAGCACTTCGCTGACCTGCCGCCTTAACAGTTCTTCATCAAGCCTGCCTTTTTCTATCCGCTCGGCAAACTTCTCCGCGACTGCTGCCCTGCTCAGGTTTTTATACTTCGGCATATCGTTTTTTTCCTGAATCGAGGCAAGCTCAGGCTTCCACAAAAGTTCCAGCTTTCGCTCCCACGAAACCTTCGGATTTGGAGCGGGTTTTCTCAAAACATAAAAGTCGAGCTCACCTTCCACAAGCTCGACTGTGATTATTCCCCAATAATCCGGCACATGCTCTTCAATGTGCAGGGCATGAGAACTGCCGACCACCGCAATATTGAAATCATAGTATTTGTCGTAGTCCTTTACCTGCCTTTCAAGTCTTGCGTATGTGTCGGCGTCGCTCTTTATCTCTATGCCGTACAGGGCCTCCTCCGTCACCATAACGACATCCGCCCTGGATTTTCCCATTGTCTTTTCCTCGAGGATGCGGATTTTTTCAAACTGTCCCTCGAGAAAGTCGAAGAGGGGTTCTCTTATTTCTGTATCGTGTGTAGTCATTTCCTTCTTCTGTCCTCATGTTTTTTGTAATACTCTTCCTTATCCCTGTACATCTGTTCATCCGCCTTAGCAAACACATCCGCATAGGCGACATCTTCCTCCGGATCATAAAAAGCCGCTCCCTTTGATATGGCAAGCTCCTCATTATATCTGTCGTTATCGCGGTTAAATAGGTTTATTCTCTGGTCAAACTGAGCAAACATCCATTCAAGCTCCTCCCCGGATATTCCCTCCTTTATGACAACGAATTCATCTCCTCCGGTTCTGTAGACATTTTCCTCACCAAATATCGCTTTGATCTGATTTGACGCATCCTTTATAAACATATCGCCATACTCATGACCAAAGGTATCATTCATATGTTTCAATCCGTTTACATCAAATACACATATCGCAAAATCTGCCATTTTCTCGGAAATCTTGTTTGCAAGAACTCTCTCTGCTTCCAGATATGCGCCCTTGTTTTTCACTCCGGTCATCGCATCGGTGTATGTCTGCACATTGATGTATGATATATAATCCTTCATCTCCTCGGAGATATTCCGGATACTGTCAGCGAGCTTTCCTATCTCGTTTTCCGAGTGATAATCAAGTGACACATTAAGTCCACCCGATGCCATCCTCTGAGCCGCCCTGGTTACGGCTCTGATCGGATTGAATATTTCGCCTGTAAACCTTATGATCGGAATGATCGCCACGCCCAGTGCTATCACAAACAGCAACAGATATTTTGGCCACATCATATCCAGAATACTGTATATTTCCTCCTGCGATACAAATATTGCAATGCGCATTTTATTATCAAGAGTCTTTGAAGCGATCCTGCCCGGCACACCGTGCCATATACACCTGTAGTCTTCATTTGTGTCAGCATACTCAGCCTTAAACGATTCCTTTATATCATCAAATGATTCATCGAAATCTTCAGCCATAAGTCCTTCCGGATAATCCTCCTCATAGAGAATATCGCCCTCTTTACTGAGCAAAAATCCTACCGCCGATTCATATTTTGAGGTGTTTATTATCCTGTTGATCTCAG
>CAJOQF010000005.1 GCA_905236295.1 uncultured Eubacterium sp.
CCTGTTTTAAGGTAAGCTCTCTCGGATAGGCATCCGGAGCATACAGCCACTCGCCCATTCTCTCAAAATCGCCTGTATCTGTGGCTTTAAATGCATCACATACGTTTATCGTTCCCATAAGATCTGTTCTGGTAAACATCTCAAACGGCTTGTTGGAGAGCGGTATGCTGCTGTAAAGACCGAATACAAAATCATCCTTAGTAAATTCCTCGTCGCTGTACTCAGGATATTTCATCTCAAAGTCGTAATCGTCGTTAATATCAAAGACCTGCATTCTCTCATAGTCATTGTCTCCCGAAACGTTTATCCAGAGCTTATCGCCGTCTTTGGCATGGACATAGTAGACATCCGCATCATATGCCTCATCATAGGTGAAATTTTTTCCATGCTCATAGTCCTGTCCCGGGTAATAGCTGAAATTTGTGCACATATTCTCCTGGTCAACGTACCATGACACTGTCAATGAGCCGTCCGAGAAATCCGAATCATCTACGTTAATAGTTCTGCCCGAGTAAACCGGAAGAATATATTCGTCAGTGTTGTCCGGCGCATACGTATCATCAACATATGATGCCGTCCACGGGATCAATACCTCCTGTGTACCTGCCGCATACGGCGCCAGAGCATACTCGCCAAATCGAGCCGTGATCCCCTCTACTCCAAGAGTAAAATTCAATCCGCCGTAGTCAGGGTCTTCTATAATATCTTTTATGTCCTTTGTAAGCGAATCAGCATCGAAGAACAGCTCCGGATCGTACTTTTCCAGAAGAAGCGTTTTTATCTCCTCCGGCAGGGCGCTTGTATCCTTAAACACCTTGTCCACAGTTATCTCTTCGCCGGTCTGTGCATCATAATTATACGGCTGTATGTAGCTTCCACCATGCGCTCCCATAGTATAGATATACTTGGAAACAAACGCGCTCACAACCTTGGCATCGAGACGCTCACAGTAAGCTTTCTGTTCGAAGGTATAGTAGCCGCCGTTCTCATCATAAGCCTCATCGTTTATCATTTCCTTTGCAGCTTCAGCATTTTCCTTTTCAAACGAATCCGCCTGTTCCTTTATATCTTTATTGATACCTTCAAAAATCTCTTTTATCCTGTCATCCGAGTGCTGAATGTTAAAGATGTCGTAAGTAGACATAAGGACAAGTTTGTCATTGTCCTCGCCGGCATAATCGAAATGTCCGTCGGAATCTATACTCAGCAGCTCCTGATATTCATCTTCCTTGACAGACGCTGAACTGGTGGCGTCTGTCGCCGGCTGTGCCTCCTCCTTCGGCGCAGAAGTATCAGAGCTTACCGCGTCCTCCGTAGCAGACTCGCTTACCGTAGCCACATCATTTTTACCGCATCCCGCAACAAGCATTGCTGCTGCCGCAGAAATCGCCATTACACTGTATATCTTTTTCATGTTAATACTCCTCTTTCCGCAATATATACACAGATTTTTTTCGATTTACATCGGATTGTCCTTCAAAAACTTAAGAAGCGCCTTTATGCAGTCCTTTCCGCCGTAACCGTCGAGCACAAAGTCGGACACTTCCTTTACTTCATTTATGGCATTTGCAGGACAGATACCGCAGCCCGCATATTTAACCGCCTCAATATCACACTTGCCCTCGCCGACATAGATTATCTCTGCTGCCTTAAGGGAGAAGTTCTCTTCAAACTGCATAATACCGTCGACTATGTCATCGCATCCGGTGATGAATCCGTCCCACTCAGCTCTCTTCATAAACTGCTGCATCATCGGTCCGTCCTCAGGTGTGACCGCAGCAATGATCCAGCCCATATCCTTTATCAGTGAAAGCGCATCCAGTTCGCTTAAGTTTATCGATCTGTATTCGTTTCCATTTGCATCAAAGGTGATCATTCCATCTGTCAAAACTCCATCAATATCCAATACTACTGCCTTCATACGCCGTCTCCTTTCGCCGCTGCCTGTGTAATAAAACCTGACAAATACCCATATTTAGTTACTATTCGGTTATTATATCATGAAATCAGAAGTATAATCAATATTTATATTGAACGGAGATGACCGCCGCAATGCGACGGTCATCCTGTAATTTTCATATTTTAAATCCTATTTTTCAAGCAACCTTATAACCCTTGCCTTCTCAAGGACATTCGCGATTATAAAGAATAATACTATCGCTGCGACGCCCTCGAATACCAGTCCCGGAAGCTGTGTCGCGGAAGCAACCCATCCGCCGTACATTATCGCTCCGGCTATAAAGTATCCGACAACCATTATCACTATCGCCGAGATATTCCCGAGGATAACCCTTGCGCTTTTTAAGTTCAAGGACTTAAAGCCCTTTCCTATGATAATGGCGCAGGTCCATCCCATAAGTCCCTTTATTATTATGGTAGGGATCGTCCAGACCGGGAAGCTGGTAAGATCCGCAAGTCCGGATCCGAGCGCAGCCGCGAGCAGCCCCGGAACAGGTCCGAGATACGCGCTGGCAAACAGTATCGCCACATTGCCGAAATGCATGTATCCGAACGGAATCGGAATCTGCGTAAACCTCGTAAGCACAAAGGTCAGCGCTATGGCAAGCGCAACCAGAACCAGTCTCTTTGTCCTGTTTGTCTCATTCATAAAAATCACCTCACACTCTCATATCATACGCCGTATTGTAACACAGCAGCTTTCACCCTTCAACCAACTATGTTAGTAAGTTTTGTTAGGATTTTCTAAACTGGGATAATGTCTGCCCCGTGTGTTTCTTAAAGAGCGTCGAAAAGTACGCATAATCACTATATCCCACGCTGTAGGATATCTCATACATCTTGAGATCCGTCTCCTTCAGATATCGCTTCGCCTGGTCTATGCGTATGCCGGTGAGGTAGTTTACAAATGTGGTGTCGAGCTCTTTACGAAACAGATCTGCGAGATAGTTTTTGTTGAGGCATGTGTACGCCGCAACATCTCCGAGCGAAATATTTTCGGAATAATGTTCCTTAATATATTCCACTGCGGATGTGATATTTTGAGAATATTTTTTCTCCTCTTTTGTCTCATCCTCACCGCGATAGACAGCATCGACCATCTTCTTTAAGTTCTCAACATACTCCGCCTGCTCCTGCTTTTCGTCGAGCTTCTTTTTAACCACGCCGAGCATGTCCGAAAACATTTTTTTGCTGATGGGTTTTAAGAGGTAATCGCTAACCCCCAGCCGAACCGCTGTCTGGGCGTACTCAAAATCTCCATGCCCCGACATGATCACAACCTCCGTCTCAGGCAGGAGATCCTTGGCTTTCGAGGTGAACTCCAGTCCGTCGAGCCCCGGCATCTTTATGTCGGTGATAATAAGGTGGGGCGCTATATCTTCAAGTTGTTCAAGCGCTTTTAGAGGATTTGAAAACATACCCTCAAGCGAAAACCCGAACTCCTCAAAATCAAACACTTTTTTTATGCTGTCCAGTACTATCTGTTCGTCATCCAACAATATCAATCTGTACATGTCGCATCTCCAAATAATAATTATCCTTTGGTTCTAAAAAAACAGTATATAACATATGCCGTCACTTGACAAAGACTTTTACTTGCTAAACTCACTCTTTATGCTATAATTTGCTAAGCTATGAAAAAGAACAAAAAACCTGCGATCATTAACAGAATAAGAGACAATCTGACCATACATATGAACCTTTCAAACAGGCTCCTCTATGCTTTTTTTGTTGTGGCTCTGCCGATAATGGTCGTTGTTTTGATCTTAAGTTATGCCTGGCTCAAAGGCACCGGCATAGACTCGATTCAGGCTTCACAGAACACGGCGCTCGAGACTGTTGCAAACCAGCTCTCCTACATCGCCGAAGACACCAAAAATCTTTCAAGGGATCTTATCTTTAACAACAGCGTTCAGGATCTTTTGGCGGCAAGCGCAGAGGGCACAGTCTACCCGGATACCTCTGACGCCGCATACTACATCGATAACTTTGTCGCAAA
>CAJOQF010000006.1 GCA_905236295.1 uncultured Eubacterium sp.
CGCTCCTTAAAAACATTCCGAACAGCACGAGAGAGTTCTGGGAAGGAAGGATATTTGGAACCGGCTCGCCGAAGATAGAGAAGATTCTAAGTCTTAAACGTGAGGATTTTGTTCTTCCCCCTGAGTGGGAAAAGCTTATTACAAGAGAAGACGGAAGCCGGAAAAAAGTAATTCTCTACAACACAGGGCTTTCAGCTATGCTAAAAGAAAATGACAGGATGCTTACAAAGATAAGGGACAACTTTGAAATCTTTAAGGAAAATCGGGAGGATGTTGTGTTACTTTGGCGCCCTCATCCTCTGATAGAGGCAACGCTCACTTCAATGCGTCCAAGCCTTTGGGCTGAGTACGATAGGATAGTCACGGAATACAAGATTGAAGGATGGGGAATATACGACGATTCGCCCGATATGGACAGGGCAATAATAATAAGCGACGCTTATTATGGAGACTGGAGCTCCCTCGTATGGCTCTATCAGAAAACCGAAAAACCGATCATGATACAAAACTGTGAAATTGTGAGGGATACAGAATGAACTTCGAACTGATGGCATCAATGATGTGTGCCAACTACGGAAATCTGCGGGAGGAGGTTCACGCACTCGACGAGGCGGGAATTGACTCCTTTCATATTGATATAATGGATGGTCGGTATGTGCCGAACTACGCGATGTCTTTAAATGATCTGAGGTTTATAAGAAGTGCGACTAACAGACCGCTCGACGTTCATCTGGAAGAGATGATGAGACAATCTCCCCAAAGTTTTTTCAATTTAGGGGTTAAGCCCCACGCGAAATGTGACGATAATAAAGGTACAAAAGATATGAAAAGACTTTCCGGTGGGTAGTTTGCGCCGGGAAAGGACGAGAGTTACGGGGCGGTCGCGACAAGCAATACAGACCGGTTCCGAGCAGAAAGGAGATGTCACTATGCGTATAGAAGCGTACAATCAGGTAGCACAGGTTTACGGTACAAATAAGACTACGCGCACTCAGGCTACAAAGTCTACTGCGAATGTGAGCGACAACGTTCAGATTTCTCAGATGGGTAAGGACTTTCAGGTAGCTAAGAAAGCAGTTGCCGATGCGCCGGATATAAGAGAAGATAAGGTGGCAGAGATTAAAGCAAAGATGGATGCGGGCACATATCAGGTAAGCGCTGATGATTTCGCATCAAAGCTTCTTGAGAAATTTGCAGCCGCATACTAATTAAGTCCGGTGTGAGGCGGAGAGCTTTGCATAGAGAGGATTTCAAATGGCAAGTTTAATGGAAAACCTGCTTGAAGTGCTGGACAAGGAAAACGAGGAGTACAAAAAACTCGTTAAGCTCGAATATGAGAAAAAACAGATACTCATAGACGGGGATGTGCCGGCGCTTGAGAAGATGACAGACAGGGAACAGGATGTTTCCAGTGTACTCCGGAATCTTGAGATTCGTCGCGAGAAGATCATGGATGATATGTCAACCGTACTTGGAAAGCCAAAGACTGAGTTGACAATAAAATATATGATTGAACTTTTAGATAAGCAGCCCGATGAACAGGCGCGCTTAAGCGAACTCAGGACGAGTTTACATGAAGTCCTGACGGAGATGAGTCAGATAAATGAGCTCAACAAAATGCTCACGGAGCAGGCATTGGAACTTGTAGAGTATGACTTGAATTTGTTGAAGAGTATGCGTCAGGCGCCACAGACAGCCAATTACGATCGGGATGCCGGTACCACGGGAGATATACTTGGTAGTCGGGGATTCGACACCAAGCAATAGGAGATTGTTATGGCGAACGGAATGGGTGCCCTTTGGGTAGCAAATTCGGGACTTCAGGGTCAGCAGAATGCTTTAAATGTCACGGCGAATAACCTTTCGAATATAGATACCAAGGGTTACGTGCGCCAGCAGGTTATCTTTGGAGATAATTGGTATAAAACAACAGACGTTCCGGCGTCAATATCGAAACAGACAGCGGGATTAGGAGTTTCTATTTCCGATGTACTTCATAATCGAGATGTTTTTTTGGATCAGTCGTACCGCACGGAGAACGGCAGAAATAATTTCTACGAGACGCTCTACGATGCGACGAGTGAGCTGGAGACTTTGTTCCAGGAGATGGACGGTGCATCTTTCCAGGAGATACTCATGAGTGATAACAACA
>CAJOQF010000007.1 GCA_905236295.1 uncultured Eubacterium sp.
GGCTTGTTTACTTTAGGTTTTCATGTCTATTATTCCCATAAAAACGTCGGGATTCCGATCACTGCAGAACAAATAATTAGAATGGGATGGCAGTTTGTTATAATCATAGTTTCGGCTATAGCGCTCGGCTATCTTATCAGAGTGTGGAAACGAACCGGTGAAAATAATGATGAATACATTTGGAGCCAGGAAAAGCATACCAATGACATGCGTGATTACATTAAGGATATGGCCGAATTCTTTTCAAAGCAGCTTGAAAAAGGTGCGGACATACAACCTCAGCTCACAAATATAGTTGATTACATGAAGGTAAGAAAAGGGGAACTCGAAATTGTCGAAGAAAAATATGAAACGGCGACTTTGCTCAGTATACCCACTTTTAGGCTGAAAGCAGAAGGAAGACAATTGAAAGTTGGCTTTTTGATTGATTCGAGTATGCCTGAACTTCTGGTAGGGGATTATGGGAAGATAAAGACTATAATTGCATTGCTTGTGGACAATTCAATTAAATACACTGAAAAAGGCAGTGTACAGATTAAGCTCGATTTCATAAAGCAGGAGTATGGTATTAATCTTGAAATCGAGGTTTCTGACACCGGTTGTGGTATAGATAACGACAAGATAGATGCAATATTTTCAAAGGATGAGCCGGTTTGCACTGAAAATGGAATAGGTATGGGTATTCCGCTTATAAATGAATATTTAAATCTTCTCGGTGGTTTTATGAGGGCTGAGAGTGAGGAGAATATCGGAACGAAAGTTACGGTTAGTATACCGCAAAGAATCGCTCGTTCAACGGATTAGAATGATTATAATCTTTCGGAAAGGAGATAATCCGATCATTTCAAGGTGATCTGATTCATGTGATATATGAGACTTAAGAAAATATATGATGTTATTCATGATTCGGAGCGAGATCTCCATGAAAGACTGTTCATATTGATGACCATTATAGCATTGATGGCATTAGCTGCAGTATTTGTTGTAGGTCTGGTACTGGGGGAGACAAAAGTTGATCTGTTGGCATTAGGCCTGGGCTGGATCGTACTCTTTATATTGGCTCTGCTTGTAATAAAATACAATCGAATAAGGCTGGGAGTTTACATAGCTGCATTTCTTATTATTTTTGTTGTCATACCTATCACATTTATAACCGGTGGTGGAGTGTACGGCGGTTCCCCGCTTTGGTTCTTCTTTGGGGTATTCTATATCAGCATGGTTGTCTCCGGCAAGATGAAGATCTTTTTTTACATTTGTGAGGCTGCGGTAGCTGTTTTCTGCTATGCTTTCGCCTATCATCTTCCGGAATATGTTATTGAGCATAATCGTTATATAGCATATATGGATTCGTTTATTTCACTTGTAGTTGTGGCGGCGACCGTAAGTTTTATGGTGGATTTTTCACTTAAGCTTCACAAGGAGGAAAACTCCAAAGCAAAGATCCGCGGTGAAAAAATCGAAGAACTCAGGAAGATTCAAGGAAGATTCTTCTCGAATATCAGTCATGAGATCCGCACACCGATAAATACTATTATCGGTCTCAACGAAATGATACTCAGAGATAAGGATATATCTGATGATATCAGGGAGGATTCCGAGAATATCCAGTCGGCAAGTAATATGTTGCTGCATCTTATCAATGAAATCCTGGATATTTCGAAACTCGATTCGGATAGGATGACTGTGAACAGAGTCACGTATAATGTCAGAGATATGATCGCTGATATCAATGGAATGCTTTGGATACGCGCAAAGGAAAAGAATCTTGACTTCAATATCAATGTTGACTCGAATGTGCCGCTCAAACTTTACGGTGATGAGGTAAAGATAAAACAGATACTTATAAATGTGCTTACAAATGCCGTTAAGTATACAAAAGAAGGATCTGTTACGCTTACCGTACAACACAGTAAAACTGACGATAAAAACACCATAGTTTCATACGCAGTAACTGATACGGGAGTCGGCATAAAAAAAGAGGATCTGCCAAATATTTTCGGCGCATTTAAAAGAATGAATGAGGGGGAAAACCGCTATATCGAGGGTACCGGTCTGGGCTTGTATATAGCAAAGCAGTTTGTCGATCTTATGGACGGTGAAATTAAGGTCAACAGTATTTACCTTCAGGGAAGTACCTTTATCATTGATATTCCACAACGCATTGAGAGTGATAAAAAATACGGTGATTATGTAAAGAGCAGTGGAAAGGGCAGGGTGTACTATGAGCAGAGCATCGAGATGCCTGATGCAAAGATACTTGTTGTAGACGATGTACGTTCTAACATAATGGTCGTTAAAAAGATGTTAAAAGCCACAGGTGCTACCGTGGAGTCCGTTATGAGCGGAAAGGAAGCCCTGGAGATGACGCTTGCTTCAAAATACGACCTGATTCTTATGGACCACATGATGCCTGAGATGGATGGTATCGAGTGCA
>CAJOQF010000008.1 GCA_905236295.1 uncultured Eubacterium sp.
CCGCCCGGCATTTCTCCGCTGCTGTTTCCTGATGGAGGAGTCCCTCCCGGTGCGTCGGCAAAGGCTGTTACCGGCGCGGCTGCGGCGATCGCTGCAGCCATGACTATTGCTGTTGTTCGTTTGATACTTTTGCTTCGCATGTTAGTTTACCTCCTGGTTGTTTATACTTGGGTTTATCGAAAGCAAAACTTCTTGCTTTGTTTAAGACTATGGTTTTTGTAGTTAGTTTGAGTATACAGTGCCATCAACGGTCAGGGTGTGTCCGTTATAGTCGATGTTTCCGTCTCCGGAAAGGCTTGATATACTGCAGTCCTCAGTGAGAACCCAAGTGCTTCCTTCATCTATGGTAACGTCGACTGTGCCAACTTCGGTAGAGACGGTCTCGCCGCTTCCGTTAGTGATCTCGCCTGAGATCGCACCTGTAAATGTTGAACCGTCTGTGAGGTTCAAAGTGAGGGATGAGTTGTCACCCACAAGCAAGTCCCCTGTAAGAGTCTGATTTTTTGCATTTAGTGTCACTGCATTTTCGGCACCGTCCCAACCATCATCGCACACGGTAAGGAGTGCTCCGCCTTCTGCGGTGGAGATCTCAACATCTTCAAGGTTGATGGTTGAGGTGGTGTTTGTAACATGGAATGTGTCACCATTCTTTGAGGTGAGAGATCCACCCGTCATAGTAAATTCTGATGTGCCGTCGCTGGCATCACCGGACTGTGACTGATATATCATTATCGTGTCATAGAAGGTGGCATTGCCGTTTAATGTAGTGTTGTTGGCAGTGAGGTCACAATCCGTAAGCTCGATAGATCCGGCACCTTCAATGCATACACCCTCTGATTGATTTGATACCAGGGTTGCATTTGATACGTCCACATCAGCAGTGGAGTAGATAGCAGGGGATCCCTGTCCGTTTGATTCGTAATATCCGCCGTCAACCGTAACCCATCCGCCGCCGCGGTCTGTTCTTATGGCTGCAGATGAGCGTCCCTGAGTTGTCACGGTAAGATTGGTCGCGTTTGTGGTTCCACCGTAAGTGGTCATTATTCCACCGCTGCCATCGCCCGATGTTGCTATTGTAACATCGGAAATATTTACCGTGGTTCCGTCTCCTTCGGAGTTGGTCTGTCCGCTGTTTGCTCCGTACGAGAAAACTCCGTTTGCGCCGGCTGCATCTGTGGTTATCGTACCGCCGGTGATGTTTGTCGTGCTTCCGCCTTTAACCATGATACCGGAGTTTATTCCGAAAAAACTGTATGTATCGGTTGATTCTGTTCCACCTGTCTTTGTAACGGTAACATTATTCAATGTCACCTCGTCTGATGTATCTACGAGAACCGAGTTCTCATCTTCGCTCGATGAATCATATGTCTCATCACTTGTCTCGGTCGCTTCTGTTATTGTGGTCGCGCCTTTCCAGGATACGTCTTCGGCACTTACACCTCCCGGACCGCCACCGTTTTCGCCGGGACCACCGCCTTTTCCCTCCGGCGGGGCTCCTTTGTCTGACGGTGCACCCTCCGTGCTTGTATCGTTGCCGGCATCAGTACTTGTGCCACATGCTGTGAGCATAAATGATGATGCCAAAACTCCTGCTGCCAATATTGCGATTATCGCTTTCTTATTTCTTTTTTTCATTTTTAGCCTCCTGTAAACTATATCTTTGTGCAAGCAAGTCTTTATTTTTTTGGTTTTTCGCTTGACCTGGATAAAGGATAAAACACCAATAAGGAGTCTATAAGTTGTTAAAGTGAAAAGTACGTGAAAAAATGTGAACACAAAGGAAATTAGATATAGCGGGTGCTGCCTTTCTTGACTGAAAAGCATATAAAAGTATATAAAGGTATATAGCAACATTAAAAAATACAGATGAGGTTTTAAATGAAATTTTCAATAAAGAATTTTATCATTCTTACTATTGCGGGTATCATAAGCGCTGCCGGAGTTGCGATATTCTTAGCACCGGTAGATCTCTATGATACAGGAGTGACCGGAGTGTCCATCTTTATAACACAGCTATTTCCAAAGGGACTCCCTCTTGCAGCGTATCTTATCATACTGAACATACCGATCTTTTTTGTGGGGTATAAAAGCCAGGGAAAAGTGTTTACCATATATGCTGTATACGGCGTGATGGTGTATTCTTTATTCGAATTTTTGATCGAGCATTTATTGGGAGAGCACAGCTTTTCCATAATAGGCGGAACCGATCTTTTGATCTGCGGAATATTCGGCGGGATACTCTGTGGATTTGCAAGCGGTCTATCTGTTCGATGCGGAGGGGTGATGGACGGTATAGAGGTGCTGGCTGTTATGGCGTCTAAAAAGTTTGGACTCTCGGTCGGAACATTTGTCATGACCTTCAACATCATAGTTTATGTTATCGCGGGATTTACCCGTGGAAGCTGGCTGCATCCGCTCTATTCTATAATCGCCTATGTTATAGCGGTTCGCATCATGGACTTTGTTATCGAGGGTATCGACAGGGCAAAGTCTGCACTCATAGTAACCCTGAATGCAGAAGAGGTCTGCGCCGCGCTCTCGGATGAGTTCAAATGCGGGATCACGGTTATGGAGGGGACAGGCTATTATTCGAACAAGGATGTCAAGGTTGTCTATATCATCCTGAACCGTTTCCAGATAGGCAGGATGAGATCGATAGTGCATGAGAAAGATCCTAAGGCATATATATCGATCGCCGAGGTTGCGGATGTTATAAAAGGAAATCACTGAGTATATGGCAAAGATTAAATTACGTATAACAGGGACGAAAAGGCAGATTGGAAGATACCGGAGAAGCCTGGAGAAAGAA
>CAJOQF010000009.1 GCA_905236295.1 uncultured Eubacterium sp.
ACCACAGGAAAGCCGGGACCGGTGCTTGTGGACTTCCCTAAGGACCTTCAGGTAGCAAGCGGCGATCCGGAGTATCCGGAGTCGGTAAATATCAGAGGATATAAACCGAACGAGAAGGTTCATATCGGACAGCTCAAAAAAGCGTTGAAACTTCTCTATTCGAGCAAGCGTCCGATCATAATGGCCGGCGGCGGAGTGAAGATCTCAAAGGCTGAAAAGCTTCTTGAAAAATTTTCGGCGCAGACGCACATACCTGTTGTCACGACAGTTATGGGCAAGGGCAATCTCACTGATGACAATGAATATTATGTCGGCAGTTCGGGAATGCATGGAAGATATGCGGCAAATATGGCGGTCATGGAGTGTGATGTGCTGTTTTCGATCGGATGCAGATTCTCAGATCGTATTACCGGCGACTTAAATGAGTTTGCCCCGAAGGCGAAGATAGTTCATATAGATATCGACTCGGCTTCGATCTCCAGAAATGTTGTCGTTGATGTGCCGATAGTTGCGGACGCTCACAAGGCATTGGAGAAAATGCTCGACAATATTCAGGAGATGGATACGTCTGAATGGATGGCTCAGATCAGAAGATGGGAAGAGAACAATCCGCTTGCTATGAAGGGCAATGGGATGAATCCGCAGTACATCATGGAAGCAATTTCCGATTCATTTGAAAAGGCAGTATATGTCACCGATGTAGGACAGCACCAGATGTGGGCGAGCCAGTATATCAAGCTTAAAAAGGGCGATTCGTTTGTGACATCGGGCGGACTCGGAACAATGGGATTTGGATTCCCGGCTGCCGTCGGAGCAAAGATCGGCGCGCCGAATAGACCGGTTGTATGTATAACCGGAGACGGCGGATTCCAGATGAATATGCAGGAGATGGCAACTGCCGTGATAAACCGTATTCCGGTTGCCATTTGTCTTATAAACAACGGATATCTCGGTATGGTAAAACAGATGCAGACCCTCTTTTACGGCAAGAGATACGAGGCGACATGCCTCAGGAAACGCCCCGAGTGTCCTGACAACTGCAAGGGTTCAAACGACTCATGCGGAGTTTATGTGCCGGACTTTTTGAAATTTATGGAGAGCTATGGTGCGCATGGCATAAGAGTAGAGAAAAAAGAGGATATTATCCCTGCTCTTGAAGAGGCAAAGAAATACAAGGATGCACCTACACTTATTGAGTTTATAATATCGGATTCAGAGCTCGTACTACCTATGGTAAAGGGCGGAAATCCAATGTCGGAGATGATACTATGAGAAAAAGATGGATAGCACTTTTAGTTGAGAACCAGGTTGGAGTTTTGTCGAAGGTTTCGGGACTGTTCTCCGGAAAAGCATACAACCTTCAGACACTTACTGTCGGTACGACAGAGGATGAGAGCATATCGCGCATGACTATAAGCGTTATGAGTGATGATGTCACATTCGAACAGATTAAAAAACAGTTAAACCGTTTTGTCGAGGTCATTAAGGTGATAGACCTTTCCGAAACTGCGGTCTATATGAAGGAGATAATGTTTGCGACGATCTCAGAGCTTGACGATAATCAGATGGCTCAGGCGATGAGATTTGCAAAAGCCTTTGACATCAATGTGAAGGATATCAAGAAGGATGCGCTGCTCTTTGAGTGTTTCTTCTCTCAGAGGAAGAACGACGATCTCATTGACAGATTAAAGCGGGAGTTCAAGCACGTCTCGATCGTTCGCGGCGGAGCGGTAGCGATTGAATCGTTTTCAAGGACGCAGATCGGAAAATATTGACAAGGTAGTGTGTTAACGTGTTGAAATAAAGGCTTGCATTTATCGAATATTTTTTGTAATATTTTATTCGACAGCATGTCATTTAATATAGAAAGAAGGTCAAAAAAGATGGATATCAAATTTATTAAACGCGATGAGCTCAAGAAGAAGCCCGATCAGGATAATCTCGGCTTCGGAAAATACATGACGGACTATATGTTCGAAATGGATTACGACGAGGGGATTGGATGGCACGACGCAAGAATCGTACCGTACAAGGCAATAGAGATGGATCCGGCAAGCGTGGTATTGCACTATGCGGTTGAGACTTTCGAGGGACTCAAAGCTTACAGAAAGGCCGACGGCAGCATTCAGCTTTTCAGACCTGAGATGAACGCAAGACGTATGAACAACTCAAACCACAGATTGTGTATGCCACAGATTCCGGAGGAGGATTTCGTTGAGGCTGTTAAGGCGTTGGTTGAGGTTGAGCAGGATTGGGTACCGCATGAGGACGGTACATCCCTCTACATCAGACCGTTCGTGTTTGCTGACGAAGTAGCCCTGGGAGTTCATATGTCAAAGAAATATAAATTTATGGTTATCTGCTGTCCGGTTGGTGCTTATTATCCGGAGGGTATTAACCCGATAAAGATTCTGGTTGAGGACGAGCTTGTACGTGCGGTAAAGGGCGGTACAGGATTTACAAAATGCGGAGGTAACTACGCGGCTTCAATCCTCGGACAGGTTAAGGCAGAGCAGATGGGATGCACTCAGGTTCTCTGGCTCGACGGCGTTGAGAGAAAATACGTTGAGGAAGTCGGAACCATGAACATCATGTTCAAGATCGACGGAGAGATTTACACCGCTCCGATCGAGGGAACAGTTCTCCCGGGTGTCACCAGAGATTCCATGATCCACATCCTCAAGGATCTCGGATACAAGGTAAATGAGACCAGACTTTCAATTGATGAGATAATGAAAGCCGGACATGAAGGTAAGCTCGAGGAAGTATTCGGCACAGGAACCGCAGCGGTTATCTCACCGGTCGGAGAGCTTGTCTACAAGGATGACGCTGTTAAGATCAACGATTTCAAGATCGGAGAGCTCACACAAAAGCTCTACGATACACTCACCGGAATTCAGTGGGGCAAGTTAGAGGACAAATACGGATGGACCAAAGAGGTTGTACCGGCAAAGTAGTATAGAGTTTCACATATAAGCCATGGGATTAGATTCTGTGGCTTATTTTATCTTGGTTTTGATAAGTATGAAGAAATGGGTTGTTGCAGCAAAACGAGCTGATTTTGCTAGAATCGGAGAAAAATTCAATATAGACCAGGTTGTCGCAAGGATTATCAGAAATCGCGACATCATAGAGTATGATGATATCGATGAGTATCTAAACGCCGATCTGTCTTCGTTATATGATCCGACACTTATGGCGGATATGTTTATTGCGATAGATATCATAAAAGAGAAGATCAGTGACAATAAAAAGATCAGGGTGATCGGGGACTATGATATAGACGGTGTGTGTTCGTCATACATCCTTAAGGATGCGCTCGGATCGCTCGGAGCATGTGTGTCGGTGGAGATTCCGCACAGGATAGTCGACGGCTACGGTATCAATGAAAGTATTGTCGAGAGAGCCAGGGAGGATGGAGTCGACACGATAATAACCTGCGACAACGGCATAGCGGCTTTTGATGCCATAAGGCATGCGAAACAGTCGGGGATGGATGTCATTGTCACAGATCATCACGAGATACCTTATGACCTCGATGAAGCCGGAAACAAGAGATTCAGATTTGTCGATGCGGATGCGATAATCAATCCCAAAAGGGAGGATTGCCCATATCCGTTCAAGGGTCTTTGCGGAGCTGTTGTGGCACTTAAGCTTATAACAGCGCTTTTCGACGATTACAAAGAGGAAGATCCCGTAGGCTATAGGAATCTTGATACAGAGAAGTATCTGGAGATTGCCGCTATAGCGACAGTCGGGGATGTGATGGAGCTAAAGGGAGAGAACCGCACGATAGTAAAAGAGGGGCTAAAGCGCCTGAATCACACTAAAAATGTCGGGCTTAAAGCTCTCATTACAAAGAAAAAAATCAGATTTGGAGAAATAAAGGCATATCATATCGGATTTGTGATAGGTCCGTGCCTCAATGCGAGCGGCAGGCTTGATACCGCAAAGAGAGCATTGCAGCTGCTTGAACAGACGGATGAGAGCAAGGCGGCATTGATCGCGGATGAACTCGACTCCTTGAATGAGCAGCGCAAAGAGCTCACTCAGAGAGGAGTGGATGAGGCCGTCGGGATGATCGAAAACGGTGAACTGAAAAATGACAGGGTGCTTGTGGTTTATCTGCCGTGGATCCACGAGTCGGTTGCCGGCATCATTGCCGGAAGGATCAGGGAAAAATACAACAAACCTGTCTTTGTTCTGGCGGACGGAGAGGAGTGTGTCAAAGGGTCCGGACGCTCGATAGATGCCTATTCAATGTATGATGAGATGTGTAAGGTAGAGGAGCTATTCTTGAAGTTCGGAGGCCATCCGATGGCAGCGGGGCTTTCCATAAAGAAAGATGATGTCGATACGCTTCGCAGGCGTTTAAATGAGCTCTGTGAGCTTACAGAGGACGATTTTGTGGAGAAGGTGATCATCGATGTTCCGATGCCTTTTTCATATATAACCGAGGACCTTATCAATCAGTTTTCGCTCCTTGAGCCCTTCGGGAACGGAAATCCAAAACCTGTATTTGCACAGAAGGATGTCAGTATACGTTTTGCAAAACTTGTCGGGGAGAGAAAAAATGTCCTAAAACTCAAGCTTGCGGATCAAAACGGATTTGCAATAGACGCCGTCTACTTCGGCGATATGGATCATATAAGATCGCAGCTTGGAGACGATTTTGAAAACAATAAGATGATACAGTCAAAAAAGATTTCTGCCCTATACTTTCCCGACATAAACGAGTACAATGGTATAAGGAGTATCCAGTTGAGAATTCTGGATATAAATGTGCAGAAAGGATGAGTTTGATATGGAGATAAAGAAATCAAGACTTTTGTCGGCTGACAAGGTCCATGAGTTGAATGTCGTGACATGGATACCTGACGGAGAGATAGTCGGAATCGTTCAGATCGTCCATGGAATGCAGGAGTATGTTGAACGCTATGATGCCTTCGCAAAGTTTTTGAATGAGAACGGATACCTCGTGGTAGGTGAGGATCACCTCGGACACGGAGACAGCGTGAGGGATAAGAGTGAATACGGATACATTGCGCCAAAGAATGGAGCGAGAATCCTTGTGGAGGATGTAAGGCATGTCTTTGTCACGACAAAATCCAATTATAAAAATGTGCCGTATTACATATTGGGTCATTCTTTCGGCTCATATATTCTCAGGGCATATCTTACACTTTACTCGTCAGATCTTGACGGCGCGATAGTGATGGGAACCGGATACGAGCCTAAGATCAACACGAGTCTCGGTAAGTTTCTCGCAAGCGTTGTGGCAGGTTTTAAGGGCTGGAAGTACAGAAGTCCGTTTATCGCAAATAGCAGCCAGGGTAAAGCATACAAGAATTTTGACACCACGGGAACGGATCACGCGAGGTCATGGCTCTGCACCAATACCGAGTCGGTTGACAAATACTACGCTGATCCCAAATGCGGTATACCTTTTACCCTAAACGGTTACTATGCGTTGTTTAACACCGTTGAGGCGGCATGTGATACATCAAAGATGGGAAATATCAAAAAATCGCTTCCGATGTTGTTTGTCTCGGGAGAACAGGATCCGGTCGGGAATCTCGGAGAGGGAGTAAAGAGCGCATGTGTGGCAT
>CAJOQF010000010.1 GCA_905236295.1 uncultured Eubacterium sp.
GTAATGCTTACCATGGGTGACGTCGGAGACGGCGAGCCGGTTCTCTGCAGAGTTCACTCTGAGTGCCTTACAGGTGATGTGCTCGGTTCCGCGAGATGCGATTGCGGAGAGCAGCTCGACCAGGCGTTAAAGATGATAGCAAAAGAGAAGAGAGGAGTTCTTCTCTATCTCAGACAGGAAGGTCGCGGTATCGGTCTTATAAACAAGCTCAAGACCTATGAGCTTCAGGAGCAGGGATACGACACTGTCGAGGCAAATATCAAGCTCGGCTTCCCGCCTGATGCCAGAGAGTACGGTATCGGAGCACAGATCCTGTGTGATGTCGGAGCAAAGAGACTCCGCCTTATGACCAACAATCCGGAGAAAATTTCGGGACTTGAGGGATATGGCATAACCATTGAGGAGAGAGTTCCGATTGAGATAAAAGCACAGAAATTCGATGAATTCTATCTCAAGACAAAGCAGAAAAAGATGAATCATCTTACACATTACTAAAATAACGTTCCTTTGATGGGCTCAGGGACCGGCAAACAGGTGGCTGAGCTTGTCGAAGCCACATGATCATAGGAGGAAAATAAAATGAACAGATTAGAAGGAAAATTACTCGGCCAGGGAATGAGGGTCGGCATTGTTGCAGCCAGATTTAACGAGTTTATTGTTTCAAAGCTCGTAAGCGGATGTGAGGACGGACTTCTCCGCCACGGTGTTGACGGTGATGACATCGATCTCGCATGGGCTCCGGGCGCATTTGAGCTTCCGTTCGTAGCAAAGAAGATGGCTGAGTCGGGAAAGTATGACGCGGTTATCGTGCTCGGTGCAGTTATCAGAGGCGCAACCAGCCACTATGACCTTGTCTGCAACGAGGCTACAAAGGGCGTTGCACAGGTTGGACTTTCAAGCGGAGTTCCGACACTTTTCGGAATCATCACAACCGACACTATCGAGCAGGCAATTGAGCGTGCCGGCACAAAGGCAGGCAACAAGGGTTACGATTGTGCATGTGCCGCAATTGAGATGGTTAACCTCTCTAAGAATTTTTAGTTTGACATAATCCGCTTTTACAACCCGGGAAAATTTTTATAAGATCAAAGGCGCTCTCCGCAACACGCACGCATTTATCTGCGAGGTGTTTGGGGGGCGTTTTCATGTCCGGAATACATACTACCGGAATCCCGGCTCTTGAGGATGCTTCTATTCCGGCATCCGAGTCCTCGATCACAAGGCAGTTTGATGGTTCGATCCGTGAATGGGACCTGTTATATGTAGAAAGAGCGGCAAGGAAGATATCCGGCTCCGGTTTTGAGCGTTCTATCTGTTCGCCGCCTATCACAAAGCTGAAATACTCATTTAGCTTTGAGATGAGAAGCAGCTTATTTACATAGTCGGATGTGCTGGATGACGCCACGCATGAGATTACGCCGTTCTTTTTGAAATGCTCAAGAAGTTCGGGGATTCCGGGCTTTATCACAAGCTCGCCGCTTGAGGCGGCTTTGGCTGCAATCTGCCTGGCTTTGTCGCTTATCTCGTCAAAGGGATAGTCCTTCCCGTACATTTCTTTCATTAATATGCGCGAGTCGTCTCTGGCTCTGCCGAGGGTTCTTGCGTAGTTTTCGGTGGTTAAGGTGTATCCGTATTCGGCCATGACAATTTTTAGTTTGTCTGAAAATAATCTCTCGGAATCAAACAGCGTTCCGTCCATATCGAAGATGGCAAGTGTCGGTAAAGTCATTTTTTTCTCCTTTTTCGTGTTCTGTAAATAGTTTAGAGTGTATCAGATGAACTGAATAATTGCAAACTAAATGAAAATAGGCTATGATAAGTTTTATGAAGAAATATGAAACAGATTCATGGGAAGAAACATTTAAAATAGGAAAGAAGCTGGCGGGCATACTAAAACCGGGTGCGGTGGTTGCGCTTGACGGAGACCTCGGAGCAGGCAAGACAGTCTTTGCCAAGGGGTTTGCGACCGGTTTGGGGATCGATGAGACCATATCTTCGCCCACATTTACGATCGTAAATGTGTATGAGGATGGGCGGATGCCGTTCTATCATTTTGATGTGTACCGCATCTCGGATATTGAGGAAATGTACGAGATAGGATGTGATGACTATTTTTACGGCGAGGGCGTATGCCTTGTTGAGTGGGCATCCATGATAGAAGATATCCTGCCGGATGATACGATCCGTGTCTCCATATCAAAGGATATGGACAGAGGAGATAACTTTAGAACGATTATTATAGAGTCCGAATTAATGGACGAAGAAGATTGAGTGATATGAAAATACTTGGACTGGACAGCTCGGGACTTGTCGCGAGCGTTGCTGTCTATGAGGATGGCAGCATTATCGGAGAATACACAATTAACTATAAAAAGACACATTCGCAGACGCTTTTGCCGATGCTTGATCAATTGGCGGCTATGCTTGAACTGGATCTAAAGACAATCGATTACATAGCGATAGCATCGGGTCCGGGATCGTTTACCGGACTTCGCATCGGTAGCGCCACGGCAAAGGGACTTGGGCTTGCGCTTGATATTCCGCTTGTAAATGTACCGACCCTTGAGGGGATGGCATTCAATTTATCAGGCAGTGACAAACTTATCTGCCCGATCATGGACGCAAGGAGAAATCAGGTGTACACCGGAGTCTATGATGTCTCGGGCGAGAGACCCGTGCCGGTAAAAGAACAGTGTGCGATAGATGTGGCAGAACTTGTTGACTGCTTAAATGAAATGGGAAGGGATGTAGTCTTTTTGGGGGATGGCGTCCCTGTATATAAGGGTGTTATACAGGAAAAGATCAAAGTCGGATACAGCTTTGCGGCTCCGGGGAATGACAGGCAGAGAGCAGCTTCAGTCTGTGCGCTTGCCGGCATAAAAGCGCAGGCGGGCGAGACAGAGAGTGCTGATGAGCACAGGCCGGAGTATTTGAGAGCGTCGCAGGCTGAACGCGAACGAAGTGAGAGGCTTAAAAGTGGCTGATGAGATTACGGTAAGACGGGCGGTTGAAGATGATATAAAGGCTTTGGCTGCACTGGAGAAAGAGTGCTTTTCGGAGAACTGGAGCGAGAAGGGTATCGCCGATTCCATGGAACTTGTTTACACGGAGTTTGTGGTGGCGGTATTTGAGGAGAGAGTTGTCGGGTACATCAGCGTTTATTGCTCTGTCGATGAGGGAGAGATAATGAACGTCACAGTGACGGAAAGCATGCGGAGAAAAGGCGTTGCCGTCAAAATGTTTGATATGCTTTTTGATATTCTCAAGGAACGTGGAATACAAAAGGTCTTTTTAGATGTGCGCGTATCCAACGAACCGGCGATGAGTTTATACGAAAAACTTGGTTTTGAACGTGTCGGAAAGAGACCGGCGTTCTACAGAAAGCCGAGGGAGGACGCCTATATTTACAGATTAGATATTCGGAGGAATTAATGTTAGATATTACTTTGCTTGGAACGGCGGGGATGATGCCTCTGCCCAACAGGTGGCTTACGTCAATGATGGCGAGATTTGACGGCTCAAGCCTTTTGATAGACTGCGGCGAGGGCACACAGATTGCGATAAAGGAGGCAGGA
>CAJOQF010000011.1 GCA_905236295.1 uncultured Eubacterium sp.
AAGACTGCTAAAAAAATTGAAAGACACACAGGCGTATTGCAAAAGGCGTATAGCTTGATAAACACAATAATGGATATAGCTTCGCCATGCAGAGACCCTTTCAAGCTCTGCTATATCTTTTCTATATTTTCCCTCTCCTCACCGACTGCGAATAAACCGACATATCAGAAATAATAAGCTTTATTTGGAGAGAGTTGTGAGTTATATCTATTGAACACAATCTACTATAATACAACCTGCTAAGTCTCGTATGCCATCAACATATTATAATGTTTTTTAGACATAGCTTCTCCATCAGCAGTCCAAAGCGTCATTCACAGGACCTACTCGGATAGTTTTCAGCTATGTCATCCGCTCTCACCAATGGCGACAAGGCGGCCAACCGGAGTTTCGAGTGGAATCGCATCTACAGCATTCGGATCAGTTCTCTGCCGACCTGCTAGGTACAATGGGTGTTCCAGGCGTTCCGGGCATTCTATCTCCCCACCATTTGCGAGGAAGCCGCAAGCCACAAGCAAGCCGCAAACAAGCCGAAATAAGCCAGAAAATACCCGCAAGCAAGCCAGAAAATACCCAACATCGAGTAATCATTGTATATCAATAGTTGATATATCAGTATACTTTATTAAATTAGTTACTGTCAATCTCGTAAATTTAAACAAAAATAATTGATGATCTCAGCATTTTGATTGTGCAGATTGTATAGAAGATGTGTCAATCTTCATCATTATAAAGTCACCTACATAAAACCAGAACCGCTTATATAAAATCTTGCAGTCGAAAAGTCTGATACCCTCTCGGGGTCTACGGCAGAAATCAACTCCACCGTGATAGGGCATTGTCCTCTATTCTTCCCTCTTTTTTGGAAGGTTTTTATAAGCCAATCGACTGCAAGTTCCTTTACCTTTACCTTTGCACTGCAATAGTACTCCCACTCATCAATTCGTCATTTCCTAAAACAAACATTGCTCCATACGCATCATCAGATATGTTAACGGGCCAATGAAAACTCTTCCTTTTTGCTTGCATCATCACACCATTTCCAATAGTAGCCGAAAAGTATGCAGTTGCTATATGTAAGTCCAAAGTCACAGTTTCTTCAATATCGCTACTGGAATACAATCCTAAATTGTCTAAACAACAAGCGCTTTCATCTTTTGTCGATAACAAATATGCCAGAGGAAATGCATTCATCACGCTAATGAACCCGTGAGGGTGTGTTCGCAAAGTCTCATCATCGATATGCCCTCTTGTAGCTACATCACGTAGATTCACAATTGTGGTATAAGGATAGAACCAAGAATAGAGCCTGATTCCTCCACCAAGTATCATCTTCTCATCCCGCAGATACTCTCGCAGATATTCATCAATGGTAGTATCCGTATCATACACGCTTTTCATTGCCATAAAATGACCCAGGACACATCTCAATATCTTGTTAATCTGGACATCAATACTAATGACGCTACTCAGGTCGTAACTCTTCTCCCCGTCAAGCACTTCCTGTGTCATGATATCGATAGTATCATGTACTCTGCCAACAAACTCAGCATACACCTTATCGTATTTACTAAGCAACTCTCCGTTGCACTTCTGGCATATTGTCCGATACTTTACCCCATTCTGATACCGCTTCATATGCCTGTCTTTGGATGGCATGTCCTTTTCCGCAAACAATGTGTCTGCATAGGCACAATCCCCGATTTTTACGCTCTTTGGAGGTATGTGATCCCACGTGAGCTTTGTGAACCTCCCACAGATATTGCAGTTATCAATCTGACTTCTTTTCTGCTTTATGTAATGCAAATACGTACCTCATTTTTACTTTTAAATTCCAACACCATATTTTTACTTCTCCATAACTTTTGGGAAACAGTATACATAAAGATGGAAATAAGTATTTCAACTTATTAAGTTTGCTTCGTTAGGAATAATAAGAGCGGGGATATGAAATCTAAAGCCTGCGTATTGTACCTCATAATCTTTTTGTTCTACGCCTTTTGCCAATGGAGTTTTATACTCCTCTCGTCTTATCGTTTCAAACATATCTCTATACGAAGCTTTCTTTTTAAGTATTTCCATGAATTTTCTCTGACTAATAACAGGAACTGTCTTACTGTTATTTCGGACGTTTGTTTTTGTGATAACACAACAGAAGAATTCAATATTGTCGCTTATATCAACATTAAATGCTTTTTTCATAAATTCGGCACTATGGCACATGGCAAATCCCATTGCTGTATTAATCTGCTCACAACCGTGATCAACGTCATCTTCTCTGGCATATACTTCCCATGTTGCATCTGCTTCAAGCAGCCACTTCATTTCGCATATAAGGACGGATTGGGATTCTAAATCATATATGCCAAAATCTACATCTGTTATCAGTTTCCCATCTTTCTCTATCTTCAAATCATGACAAAGGATTATATCACTTTTATCAACAATATCGCTTTCAATCTGATTCCGCATCAAGCTTTCAAGATTATTCACTTCTTCAAAGTGTTTTTTGTCACGATTTTTCATTTGAATAAGTGCTATAAGATTTCTTTCCGGAGTACCGTTTACAAATAATGACGGTGCAATTAAGAATTTGTTTCCTATTGCTACAGCAGGCTGATACATAATATCTGCGTGCTTTAACCTCGGATCAAACACCAATAATTTAAGAACGGCATCTACAACGTCATCTCTAAGACTTGTTCTCTCAATCAAATAATTTTTTATAATGTTAGATTCCTGAACAATTACACAGTCCTCAACAGCAAGCCCCCTGATGCCGCCGGAGGAACATACATGTGTATGCATAAAGGATAATGCGTATAACTCCCTCCAGCATAACCTGAATTCTTCTAATGTAAAATCATTAAATGCCCAATCAGAAGGCAGAATAGAAGAATCCTTCCATAGTTCATCTGCCAGCTGTAAGAAAACATGATTGGCTGTATTCGTGTAACATATTCTTCCGTTCTCATAATGAACAGTTTTAAGAGTATCCCTTAGTGCATCCTCATTCGCCAATATTATGGCAGACGCCTTTACAGCAAATCCGTTCTCTACTATATCACGCTTATCAAAGAATTCTCCCATCTCTGCCGTGATAGCCTTAATTTGAGTTTCTGTCGCTTTGAAGAAAACATCGTTACCTTCAATTTTTACATCAAATCTTTTCCTTGAATATGCTGCATAGGCATCACATATCTTTGAGTATGGTAAACAATAAGACCTTAGAAATTCATCAGTTCTGAAAAAATCGTCCTCGCTATAGTCGAAATTTATGTTATTGACATCCGAGTCATTTGAATTTCGAGAGTAATATTCGAACACCCATTTCAAGCCTATGTTTAAGGCGTCCATCAGATCGCGCTTAATTCCATCAAAAGTTGGTGCAGCACCTCTCATTGAATTTGCCACATCTGAGAGTTGGGATTCGTTTTCAAATGTCCTAAGTAAATCAAAGATAGCTTGGGCAAAGACCTTATTGAAATACGAGGATCCATGATGATGTGTATCAACAATCTTTTCAATCTCTCGAATATCCATCACAATAACTCTTTCATCAAATGGATGACAAGCTGCTGATCATGTAATTTATTCCATAGTAAACCGTCAATTTCACTTTCTGAACTTGCCTCATTAATAGATTGCTTGATTAACACAGCTAAAACTTTCAGTTCAAGCGTTCCATGTTCTATATAATCCTGTGTTCTCTGTGATAAGCATCTATCCATTAAATCAATCCAGCCAAGCTGCATGGATAGAGGTTTCCCTTGATTAAACTGTATTGCCTGTCTTATTTTTTTGCTCATGTATCATCCTTTATTAGTGCTCTATGATTTCTCCATCGGAGAATTTATATTTCCTGTTACAGTCAGGGCAGGAGAAAGTATTGTCATCAGATGCTCTCAGCACTTGTCCACATTCACAGACCCATCCGCGCTGGGTAGCAGGGACTCCAAGCATTAAAGCATGTGGTGGAACATCAGATGCTACGACAGCTCCAGCTCCTATAGTGGCGTGATGTCCAATTTCATGACCACAGACAATCGTGGCATTAGCGCCAATGGTAGCATCATGACGGATTAGAGTAGGCTTGTATTTATGGTTCTTCGGATACCGTGATCTCGGTGTCAAATCATTTGTGAATACACAAGACGGTCCGCAGAACACGTAGTCTTCTATCGTAACCCCCTCATAGACTGAGACATTGTTTTGAATTTTAACATGGTCTCCTATAGATACGTTGTTGCTGACATTCACATTTTGGCCCAATGAGCAGTTAGCTCCGATCTTTGCTCCTGACTGGATATGACTAAAATGCCAGATTTTAGTTCCTTCTCCTATTGTAGCTCCCTCGTCTACAATACTTGTTTCATGTACGAAATACTTTTTATCCATTATCAGGCTCCCTTTAAAGTTATTTCTTAATCTGCCACAACTCTAACTTTTATACTCAAATAGAAAGCATACTGATAGCAACCAGGAATATCTCCATCTAAAGCATTATAGCCCATTGTCACCCAATTATTCACAATTGTGTCTGAAAGTGTTGTTCCTCCAACTGATCCGTTACTCTCAATCAGCGCACTATCCGGTATGTACTCCAGATGAAATTTATCTTGGCATGTAAAAACAACACTATCCCAATACCTATCCGGAACAGCATTATCAGAGCAAATCATCCCGTGTGCTACAATGGTCCTTCCACTTTCTTCTGGTATCATGAACTGTGCTTTAACATTATGAGCGGCTCCATCATATCCTTTAGGGCTGTTATTGTGGACATACAGTCGGATGATATAATCATTCCCGGGAGCTACCTCAATTCGATTCGCACTCCAAACATTATCTTTACCATGATTTCCATCGTCGATTCTAGCAGCCACAAAGTTCCTCTCATCACCAATAACGCTATCTGTAATAGAGTCAAATGTAATTTTATCTCCTAGAAGCCCATGGTTAATGTCATCCACAGTATAATCTTCTCGACCATTCTCTGTGTCTCCCCATCCCCAAGTTATGTTATTAGGCGGATTATCTTCGGATTCCATATAGCTCTGACTAATCTTAGATGTTTCAGTTCCTTCATTAACATCAGGTAAATTGGATGATTTATCGCTTAGTACCCCGCTCTGCTCACCATAACGATCTCTACTTACAGCTGCCGGTGTCATATATTGATACCACACCTTGCTTCTATTCCACAGGAACTTTATCTGGTATGCAATAGAACCTTCCTTATCAGGTTCAAACGGCACTGTGTACTTCGTGCCACTATCACAAGGCTGTGTATGCGTATCATATGAATAGTATAATTCCCCACGAGTAATATTTTCAAAACTCACACAAGGATATTCCTCAGTCAGCATTCCATCGACTGGAAGAATGGATGGCTCATCTATCGGCAAAGAAATAATAGCTACAATAAGTGTAAGGATAGGTAGTGCTACATCTGCTGCAACGATTATTCTATTCAATTTTGGGTAGTTATCTTTATATCGCTGCATAACCACATTTGCTATACTCACAGCAGCTATAAGAACGAGTAGTATTATTGTCATTTTTGTTAATATGTGTGTTTATTTTAAGTCCAACTATCAATTCCCAGATGGTTAGAAATTGTATTTATAATATATGCTCACATATCTTATTTGAACCGAAACCATCCACCATATGTTGCATCTTATTTCCAACAGCGACTCTTTGATTATAATCACCGCTTAATTCATAACGCGGACCTCCGGCCGCAACCAAAATAAAATAGAGCCAAACCTCTGTTGATTGTGCTATATTGCACATA
>CAJOQF010000012.1 GCA_905236295.1 uncultured Eubacterium sp.
AGCGCTAAGATCGATCTCTATAAGTCCATCGTAATAGGCAACCTCACCCGGATTCAATTCTTTGAAGTCTGCACTTCTGCCGTGGATATCGTAGAAATCCTTTATCTCGTCATCTGTTCTCCAGATAGAAGACAGGCAGGTGGTCTCCGTCGTCATAACATCGACACCGATTCTGAAGTCCGCGCTCAGGTTTGAAACTCCCGGGCCGACAAACTCCATAACCTTGTTCTTTACATATCCCTTGTCGAAGACCTCTCCGATAATAGCGAGCGCAACGTCCTGCGGACCAACGCCCTCGGCAGGTTTTCCTGTCATATATACGCCGACAACCTGCGGCATGTTGATGTCATATGTCTGTGAGAGAAGCTGCTTAACAAGCTCAGGACCGCCCTCCCCCATTGCCATGGTTCCGAGTGCACCGTATCTGGTGTGCGAGTCGGATCCGAGTATCATAGATCCTCCGCATGCAAGCATCTCGCGTGCAAACTGATGGATAACTGCCTGATGCGGCGGAACATACATACCGCCATATCTCTTGGCACAGGTAAGACCAAATACATGGTCGTCTTCATTTATAGTGCCGCCAACTGCGCAGAGTGAATTGTGGCAGTTTGTGAGCACATAGGGAATCGGAAATTTCTCAAGTCCTGACGCTCTCGCGGTCTGGATAATTCCTACAAATGTGATATCATGTGATGTAAGCTTGTCAAACTTGATCTGAAGCTTATCCATATTTCCTGATGTGTTGTGGGATTTTAAGATAGAGTAGGCGATGGTGTTCTTCGCTGCCTCCTCCTTAGAAATGTCCTTCCCGGTCTTTGCTTTAAGTTCGGCTGCCGCATTGGAATTGTCAGCCACAACTTCGGTTCCGTTGATCAAATACGCTCCGGTATCGAAAAGTTTCATAATGCGTTTCTCCTTAAAAATCATTATTAAGATATTATACGTTTTTAATGTTGAAATTGCAAGACTGCCCGAAAATAGTTTCATCATCAAAATACTCGCACAACGCAAAAACAGGAGCGAATTTCTTCGCCCCTGCTTTCACATTGATCATAACCCAATGATTATAAGCTGTTATTTAACTTTTACGGTTATTTTCGCTGTGGTTTTAGCTGCTTTGTAATCACCCTTTGCTGCAACCTTTACGGTAATCTTCATGGTGTAGGTCCCCTTCTTTGTGCCCTTTGCTACCGTAACCTTCTTTGTCTTGGCATTGAATTTCAGTGCCTTCTTTGATTTGCCGGTCGCCTTTGATGTGATGGTCTGCTTTCCTTTACTTGCAGTCTTTACGGTTATTTTAAATGACTTACTCTTCTTCGCAAGGTCTTTTGCCTTAAAGCTCTTCTTTGTATTCTTGACCTTTACGGTTGTGAGGTAAAGAACCTTTGCAGCCTCATCGCGTGAAACATAAACATACTGGCTGTTATAATCGAAGTCGTCATTCTCCCACTGTTCGTCAGTGAGCACAATTGCGTTCTCATTTACAAGAATCTCTCCGAAAGCATTATCCTTGCAATCAACATAATGAAGCTTCTTGCAATTTGAAAGGTCGAGCTTTTTCAGTTTGTTATTCTTGCAGTAGAGATTTGAGAGTGCCTTGTTTTTGCTGAGATCAAGTGTTGCAATGCCATTGTTCTCGCATGAGAGATGTACAAGTTTTGTATTCTTACTCAAGTCAAGTTTCTCAAGCTTTGTATTGTCGGCGCCAAAAAACTCAAGCTTTGTATTCTTGCTAAGATCGATTGACGAAATATCATTTGATGATATATACAGATCATGAAGGTTTGTATTTTTTCTGACATCGAGCTTAGTAAGGTTGTTTGTATCAACGCTGAGGTACTCAAGCTTTGTATTCTTGCTAAGATCCACATCTGTAAGCTTGTTTCCGTACAGATTTAAGTAAGTAAGCTCTGTATTATTGCTAAGGTCAATAGAATCAATCTGCGTTGTTGTAATGTCCATAGATTCAAGTTTTGTCTGTTTGCTTAAATCTATTGCTTTCGCGCTGACCCCACCGATACCAATACTGGTAAGATTCGGGAAACGCTCTATTCCGGTGAAATCCAAAATGTCCTCATAATCTTCAGTGCCGTCTTCATTGACATAGTGTGAATAGCTGATCTCTTTTGCGTCATTAACCTCATTTACTCCTATCTTCCCGTCATAATTGCGATCGAAGTAAAATGCTACGTAATCTCTGAATCCCTTGTCAGGAATGGTTGTCTCGTCAATGGCAAACACATCATCACCCGCAACATATTTCGGATCGTAGTCATACGGTTTATTCGGATAGTTTACGCCGTCAACCACAGCTCCATCATAGAGTCCAAGTGCTGTATTCTTGCTTACATCCACGGACTCAAACTCATTTCCCGCACAGTAAAGCATGGTTAACTTAGGATTTTTTGTAACATCGAGTTCTTTAAGTCCGCATTTATTTACTTCGAGAACTTCAAGCTCAGGTAAATTGCTCACATCAATGGTCTTGATGTCATTTCCGCTGCATACCAGCCATGTAAGCTTGGTAAGTCCGCCAAGATCAAGCTTTGTGAGTTTATTATATGAACATCCCAGTTCTACCAGGTTTTCCATCTTGCTGAGGTCAAGCTCGGTAATCTGATTGCCCTCGCAGTATAATCTCTTAAGATGTGTCAGCTTGTTTAAATCGATTTTTGTAAGCTTATTATCGTAGCAATACAGATTGTCGAGGTGAGGCAAAAGCTCAATACCCGTAAGATCGGTTATATTTCCACTTGAAAGCCAGACTGTATGCTCCCCTTCCTCATCGAGATACTCAGTCGTCTCAAGTATTCCGTTGTAGTTTCCACCGGCCTCGGTCTCATCAAGTTCTTTGAGAGCTGAAAGCAGATTTGCATCCGGGAAATTCTCCGCTGTAAGCGCTACTCCCGCATCATCTGCCATTACCGTAACCGCTCCGCTCAATCCGGCGGTAAGTCCGCTTCCGGCAATCATTGCAGCTGAAAGCGCAACCGCTGTCGCTCTGTTAAAAATCTTCTTCATTATTCTCCATCCTCCTGTTGTGTTTATGTATTATCATCTCTCCCTCAAAATGCTGACTTAATTATTATACCATCTTGTATACACTTTTCCATTGGAAGAATTTACAAAAATGCAGCCCATTTTTAGTCTAACTTGTATAATTTCGGCTGAGTTTTTAATAATTTATTGTAGAAATGTTACATTTATTAATATATCATGTAACTATACAATAATATTGTAAAAATTGTAACAGTTAAGTTTAAGGTGGTCACTATGAAGAATACACTATACAAAGAATTGATAGAAAAAGCCATCGAGGCAAGGAATTATTCTTACAGCCCATACTCAGGTTTCGCTGTCGGCGCAGCACTGCTCGCCAAAAACGGCAATATCTACACCGGCTGCAATATAGAAAACGCTGCATATTCTCCCACAAACTGTGCCGAGCGCACAGCTGTGTTCAAAGCGGTAAGCGAAGGTGTCAAAGAATTTGAGGCAATTGCGGTCTGCGGAGGTCCATCCGGCAAACCAGTCTCAGGCATCTGCACACCATGTGGCGTATGCCGTCAGGTTCTGAATGAATTTGTAGATCCCGAAACATTTGTCGTAGTTATGCCGACTTCCGAAAACGAATACGAGACAGCAACTCTCTCCGAGCTGCTGCCCCGTTCATTCAAGCTTTAATAATTATTGCTGTTTTCAAAATCATAAACTTGCGTTATCTTGGCATTTCCCTCCAGATCTGCATAGAC
>CAJOQF010000013.1 GCA_905236295.1 uncultured Eubacterium sp.
AATTACACAGGGAAGCCTCTGAGTATGCGGCTCTCCATAATATATCTCTGAATCAGGTTGTTTCAAAAGCAATAGATTTCTTTTTAGTAAACAATTCAAGAGGGATGAACGGCATATCCGTGTAATAACGAAGTCTCATAGATGTCCTTTATCTGTTTATATACCCATTTATACATGATTGTATCGGTTGAAACTATGAATCTACGATGCTGCTGTTTGGTTTTGAGGAAATTTAGTAAAATAATAAACATCTATTGTTTACATATTGTGTTTGTATGATATAATATAAACAGAAAGAGGTGATAAATATGCTGGGAAAGAATCTTAAGTACTACCGTCTTAAGAATAATATGACAAAAAAGGCTCTGGCCGAAGCGGTTGGAGTTAGCTCTATGGCTATTACAAATTATGAGAATGATTCTCGCCAACCGAATATGGATATAATAAAGAAATTGGCCAAAGCCCTTAATGTCAGAGTAACAGATTTTCTGGCAAACACCGGAAACGAACTTAGTTTTTATCACGGAAAGTTCAGAAAAGGATCAAAGTTTGGCTCTAAAACACAAGAATATATCAGAGAAGCTGTAGAAGAGTACTTTGGACGTTTTTTTCAGGTGGTTTCTTTCCTGGGTGGCGTAAAGATTTTACAACCTGCCCCTCCAATGAAAAAACTGGCATGGACAAATGATCCGGAAGAAGCAGCAAGGAAGCTTAGAGAATACCTCGAAATACCGGCGACCGGTCCAGTAAGCAGTCTTGTTGAAATTCTTGAAAATAAGGGTATTTTGGTTTTATTTATCGATGTGAATAATGATTTTTTTTCAGGGATGAATGGTACGGTAAATAACATACCGTATATTGTGATTAATAGAAATATGTCACCTGCACGTATCAGATCCACGATTGTTCATGAAGTTTCTCATTTTGCCTTTGAATGGCCGGAAGATCTGACTGACAAAGAAGAAGAGAATACAGCGACAGCCATCAGCGGGGCGTTTCTTTTTCCAAAAGAAGATGCTGTGCGTGAATTAGGATATAAAAGAAGCTCTATTTCTAAAGCTATGACCATGACATGTAAGGAATACGGAATAAGTCTTTTCATGCTTGTTAAAAGGGCTAGATTATGCAATATCATTAACGATTCGGTTGAGAAGGTATTCTACATCAATGCAAGTAAGGCCGGTTGGCGTATATCCGAACCCGACTGGGGGATTCCCAAGGAAGAGCCCACACTTTTTGAGCAATTGGTGTACCGTGCAGTATCAGAAAATGAAATAAGCGTTCAGAAGGGAGCCGAACTACTTAAATCCTCATATGAATCCGTGGCAAAAGCCTGTTATATATAGGAGATTACCATGGAATATATAAGCAGTGATACTAATGTTTGGATAGACTACATGATGATAGACAGACTGGAATTACCTTTTCGTTTGCCCATCACTTATCTTATGAATCAGGATGCGATTGATGATGAACTGCTTTCTCCGGAAGGATTGAGACGTGACTTGTTGTCTTTGGGGTTGAAACCTACGGAATTAACTGAAGAAGAGTTTTATTATGGTGGTACAATTGCCGATTTACATCCAAGGTTGTCAGAATATGATTGTTCTGCATTGGCGATAGCAAAGTACCGGGGATTGGCGTTGTTAACCGGCGATGCTGCACTTAGAAAGGTCGCATTAAGCGAAGGAGTTTCAGTTATTGGGACGATAGGGATTCTTGATCGTTTATATGACGAAAAAAAGGTTTCTTCATCCGAGTATAGAGAGTGTTTGCTTTTGTTTATTAAGATTAACGGTCACGAGGTGCGTTTACCGATAGTTGAATTGCAAAACAGGCTTGCTTCCTTAGATCGGGAGTCGGGATCAGAGTAATATTATAAATCGAGGGCTGAAGATGGAGAGTGTTAATCGCGATTGTTTTGAAAAACTGTTGGTGTTTGTTAATTCTCATGTTAACGGAAAGTATGCTTTTTCCTATGATACGGGGAAGAGTTGTGACGCGGTTTTCGATTCTGTTTATGACTCTGATAATGGTCTCGATGCGGATGATGAAGAATACGAGGAATATAAATGTATATCATTTAAAGATATCTCCAGCGGAATGCTTTTTGAGATTAATTACCGTCAGATTCCATCAATGGCTATTTGTGACGGTGAAGTGATATATAAAACAGAAAGGCGGTGATAAATTGATTTTAACGTATAAAAATACGCCCTGACGATTACGCAAAGGAAAGAAGAAAATATGAATAATAATAGAGCTCCATTTTCAATTGAATACTTTTTTGATGATGACAGGGAAACAGAATTATCAATAATAATTGATGGCAATAACATCCTTGGCTTCAAGCGTAATGGTCAATCTTATACAACACGATGGAATCTGGATGAAGTAGCTTTCTGGTTAAGAGACTTTCTTGAGAACATGCAGGAGGATCCTTATCCGGTTGAAGTGGAAGGTGAATATGCCGCGAACAAAGATATATCTTCACGAGACTTTGACAGTGATGACGAAGAGGAAGTTGAGACCTATTACGAAAAGCTTTATGAATGGAATTTGCGCCACAGATGGCATACTGCATCTTCCGGAGCGATTTTGGCAGACTTGTACTTCCAACTTGTTGGGGACTGTGTTGAAATATCATGGAATAATGAAGAATCAGAAGATGGCGTTATATTTGATAACGAAATCGGAGGATGCAAAATAGATAAGAATATGTTTGTTTCGGCAGTCAATGAATTTCTTAATGCATATGCAATGCATTGGTTCAATTAAATGAGGTTATGAAAAACTAACGTTTACGAAAACATCGTCCCCGCGGCGGCAGCAGCGGCCTGCTTACGTTCTTCCTTATCACCAATATAATGCTTTGATGTATCAATAGATTTATGATGAAGGGCATC
>CAJOQF010000014.1 GCA_905236295.1 uncultured Eubacterium sp.
AGGAATTACAATGAACATTTATGATTTTACAGTTAAGGCACAGGATGGTAGCGATGTTGAGCTTTCACAGTTCAAGGGAAAGACATTGTTGGTTGTAAACACAGCGACTGGATGCGGCTTCACTCCGCAGTACGAGGAGCTTCAGAACATCTATGACGAGTTCTCTTCACAGGGACTTGAGATCCTCGATTTCCCTTGTAACCAGTTTGCAAACCAGGCACCCGGAGATGATGATGAGATCCATGATTTCTGCACAGGCAGATTCGGCATCACATTCCCACAGTACTCTAAGATCGATGTTCTTGGCGACAATGCTATCCCGCTTTACAAGTGGCTCTCTGAGAATACCGAGTTCAAGGGCTTCGGCAAGGGACCTGCTTCCATGATGCTCAAGATGGTTGTCAAGAAAATGGACAAAAACTATCAGAACAACGGAAATATTAAATGGAACTTTACTAAATTCCTCATTAACAAAGACGGCGAGATCGTAGACCGCTTTGAGCCGACTATGTCTATGGACGAAGTTAAATCAAAGATTAAAGAGGCGTTATAATGCAGTACAATTATCTTACAGAAAAAACATGCTCACAGCTTATCACGTTCGACCTTGAAGATGACAAGGTCACAAACGTAAAATTCATGGGCGGTTGCGCCGGAAACCTCACAGCTATACCGATTCTTATCGACGGCTGGACTGTAGATCAGATAGAGAGCAAATTAAAGGGTATCCAGTGCGGAAGACGCGGAACCTCATGCTCAGATCAGCTCGCTCTCGCAGTCAGAGCTGCATACAATGGCGAACTTGAGCCGGCAGACGACGAAGATTAATTTATCCAAAGAGTCACCTCAATTTATGGTGACTCTTTTTATTTACCCCCTTGTATCTGCCGGAATATTTGTGGTATTATATGCCACATGAGTAGAACACAGGATAAATTTGAAAGAATATTAAAAGAAATACATGTACTTTTTGCGGAAAGCCCTGCCTCACCGGTCGACCAGGACATGATCGTAGTCGACAAAAACAAGGTCTTTTCGCTTTTAAACAAGCTAAACGTCTACGTCTATCAGTTGCTTGACGAGCACGAGGTTACCGACGCGGCAAAGGATCGCGTAAAACGCGAGGCAATTCGTCGCGGTGACAAACTTATCGCGGAGGCGGAAAAGAAAGCCGAGGATGTTTATGCAGCTTCAATGATGTACACCGCCAACGCATTATCTGCCATCCAGAAAGCAATAGATGACGCCAACAAGGCCTCAAGCGATGCTCTTAACACTCTGTCCAAGTCTCTCGACAAGCAGAAAAAGACCATCAAGAAGAATCAGCAGGAGCTCAACGAACAACTTCAGCACATGGCGGACGCCAAGCTCTATCTCCGTCTGCTCGACGAGAAGCGATATGAGATGGAAAAACAGCAGAAAGCTCTCCAGAGAGAAGTTGAAAAAGCTGAATCAACCGAAAAAGAAGAGGCCGAAGCAAAAGAAAAGGCCGTCGCATCCGACAAGCCTGAGATTAAGATCAATATGGATTACTTCGAAAGAACCGGTATGGCAGTTCCCAATGCCGATGATGACAAAGACGAAGAGATTCCAAAGGAAGCCGCAGAGATCACAGTCAATCTTGATGCGGAGTACTTCAAATGGAAACAGGAACAATCTGAAAAATAATTTACAATTTAATTTCTACAGTTCGTCCTTCGGATTCATACTTTTCGAGTTCAACCCCGGCCGATCTTAGCATACGTTTTGATGCTATGACGCTCGGGGCTTCTTTATACTTATCTACCTCGTACACAACCTTTTTTATTCCGCTTTGAATAATCGCCTTTGCGCATTCATTGCAAGGAAATAGTGTCACATATATTTTTGCCCCGTCCAGGCTGCCTCCGCGATAATTAAGTATAGCGTTAAGTTCGCTGTGAGCCGCATAGAAATACTTGTTTTCCAGCGGATCTCCCTCTCTCGCCCACGGATATTCATCGTCTGAACATCCGATTGGGAAACCGTTATATCCCATGGAGAGAATCTTGTTGTCTTCACTCACTATGCAGGCTCCCACCTGTGTATTCGGATCCTTGGATCTCATCGCCGAGAGCTTTGCAACTCCCATAAAATATTCATCCCAGGAAATATAATCTTCTCTTTTATCACTCATACTATAATACCTAACCCTTGTGTGTCTTAAGTATCTCCACAAGCCTGGCTATTGTATTGGACATTGTCTCATAGCACAAGCCATAAGATTGAACACTTCCGCCGTACGGATCCATGATCTCAAGCTCATCTCCCACATAATCCGTCAGGACAAATACATGCGGATATTCAAATTGCTCCACAACCTTTTCCTTTTGTTCCTGAGTCATCGTGAAGATAAAAGTCCCCTCAATGATGTCTTCGGATTCCAGAGCCTTTGATCTGTACTCGTCTCCACCAAAGCCATTGCTGATCAGAACTGCCTCTGCCTTTTGATTCATAGGCTCCGGCATGAGTACCACCAGTCCCCTTGCGAGAATCTCTATTTCTTTTCCCAGTTCAGCCTCCGACATAATATGCGCTGCCATAGGAGCTCGACACGTGCCGGAAGTGCTGACAAAAATGATTCTTTTTATTTGTTTCATCAGTTTACCCTTATAACGTTTTGTCCTGCGGCCTTTAACAGTCTGTTCATTATGGCCGCTCCCAGTCCTTCAGGTTTAAAGCTTTCCGAATAAATTACATCAACGTTTCTTTCATCCATTTTTCGGAATACCGAAAAGAGGTTCTTTGCGACAGAAAGCTCATCTCCCTTGCTTCCAAGAGGTATGATCTCATCGGCATAATACGTGAGAAGCGTCTCCTCGGAACATATAACCCCGACTTTCTTACCGCTCTTTGAAGCGGTATCCGCAATGCTGTTTATGCGATCCACCACCGCATCGGAATCACCCATAACAACTGTTATCGGAGCCTTTGGTGCATAATGCCTGTACTTCATACCCGGCGCTTTCGGCTTATCTCTTGAATCAATAGCTATCATAGCCCCGTCCGCACAGACATTTCCTATGATTTTCTCTGCCATGCTCTTTGTGATATAACCCGGACGAAGAATCGTCGGCGTTTCCTCCGTAAAGTCAATTATGGTGGATTCCAATCCTATACCGACCGCCCCCGAATCCAATATCATCGGTATGCGTCCGTTAAGATCTTCCTGAACATGTCTGGCTTCAGTCGGCGATGGTTTTCCTGAGACATTCGCACTCGGCGCTGCTATAAAGCCGCCCGAGAGTTTTATCAAAGCCAAAGCCACATTGTGATTTGGCATCCTGACCGCCACGGTGTCCAATCCGCCGGTTGTCTCATACGGCACAAGATCGGTCTTGTTAAAGATCATTGTAAGCGGCCCCGGCCAGTATTCTTTTGCGAGTCTTCTGGCGGCCTCGGGCACATCTGCCGCGACCATTTCCACATGTTCCATATCGGCAACATGCACTATAAGCGGATTATCCGAAGGACGACCTTTAGCCCTATATATTTTTTTTGCCGCTTGAGAACTCAATGCATCGGCTCCGAGTCCATATACCGTCTCAGTCGGCATAGCAACCAGTTCACCTTTTTTTATGATGCTCGCCGCTTTAATTAAGTTGTAATTTGACATCAGTTCTTCAACGCTGTCATTCGGGTCTATTTTGATTAATTCTGTGATCATATTTACATATTATATTATATATGTACATTCAAGACAAGTTTTTAACCCATATTATGCACTTGTATCTTGATTTTTTTCACCCAAATGCTAAAATTATTATGAACTTTTTCTGCTGATTCTATATATGAGGGACTGTCTATGAGCGAGACTAAAAGGCGAAGGAGTCTATCTATCTACAAACTTAACATTTCCATGATTCTGATTGTGCTCGGAGTATCAGTTCTTATTCTTATATCCGGTTACCATACAGTCAAAGGATACATAAACATGCGCGACAGCACTGATAGCTTTATAAAGCTTCAGCAAAGCGCGTACAATATGCAGATAGGATCCGATTATCTAACCGAACAGGCCAGATATTTTGCCGTGACCGGCGAGATCCAATACCTTCAGAACTACTTTGAGGAGGCCAATGTCACCAAGCGGCGCGACAATGCCCTCGACACTATAAAAAGTGAATTATCCGGCTCATCTGCCGCCAATTATCTGACTCAATCTATGAACGAATCCGTCGAACTCATGCAAACCGAGTACTACTCCATGCGCCTTACGGTAGAAGCAAATGATTACAATCTGTCCGAGTTCCCACAGGAAGTTCAGGATGTAACTCTAAAATCCGAGGATAAAGCGCTTTCCAAAACAGATATGAAAACGCGTGCTCTCACCCTCCTGATGAATAAAGATTATCGAGATAAAAAGACTGCGATCAACGATAATATGCAGCTCTGCCTCGAAAGCATGGTCGGAGAGACCGAAAAAGAACAGATCCACACCAGCACCCGGCTTCAGGAGCTCCTACTTCGACAGTTTGTGCTTATCATCATCCTCATCATCGCAACCATGACATTTATAGCCTTGATCACAGCCTTAGTCATAAGGCCGATGAAAAAAGCTGTCATCTACATCAGAGAGGACAAACCCATACCTGTTTTCGGTTCGGAAGAATTTCAGTTTCTTGCTGAAACAAACAATCTAATGCATGAATCAAGCAAACGCAGAACCGGTCAGCTGGCATTTGAAGCAAGCCACGACAAACTCACCGGCACCTTCAACCGAAACGGCTATGACAGACTTACCAAAACACTTGATATGAAAAATTCCGCTCTGCTTCTCATAGACCTCGATAATTTCAAAAACATCAACGATACCTACGGACATGCAGTAGGCGATCTGGTTCTGGTCAAAGTAGCGGACACGCTTATGGACAATTTCCGTTCTTCCGATTATATCTGCCGTATAGGCGGAGACGAATTTGCCATCATAGCAGCCGAAACCGGTCCGGACGCTGGAAATGTCCTTTCCCGCAAGATCCATCATATCAACAACTACCTGTCTTTGGCTGATGATGATGTACCATCCATTTCACTCAGTGTAGGCATAGCCTTCGGAAAAGCCGGCATAGATAACGAAAGACTGTTTAAACAAGCCGATTCTGCCCTCTATAAAGTAAAACAAAACGGCAGAAAAGGCTGTCTGGTATACAAAAATTAAAAGGAGAGTTTAGCTCTCCTTTTAATTTTTTAATGAAATATATTATTTCAACCCATGATTTAAATTATTTTATTAATATTTAACATATGTTCTTGCAGTTTCAAACAATGCATGCAGGTTCTCTGCTTTTACTCTATCCAAACTTACATCGCAGTTTAAGAAGTATCCTCCGCCCGGTGCCCAAAGGTCTATAGCAGCTTTTACATTCTTGATCACATCTTCCTTGCTGCCGTGCTCAAGCAATACTCCGTCAACGCCGCCGGAGAGACAGATCTTACCCGCAAAGAGCTCCTTGGCTTTCTCTACATTACAGTTAATAAGAGTGACCACGCACTTTCCTGCCGGCAGGTCTCTTGCAAGTATATCCATCTTAGAATCATAGCTGTCCTCTACATAAAGGTTCGGGATTCCTCCGCACTCTACAACCGCGTTAACACATTCAAGCAGTCCCGGCCAATAGAAGGTCTCAAAGTCTTCTCTACTCATAAACGAATCAAATCCATTGTGCAGATAGAACACAACATTCTTCATCCAAGGAGATCTCGCAAACTGCTCTTTTATGGATCTCACCTGAATCTTTGTCTGGGTCTTTAATGCCACAAGCAGCTCATCCGGATACTCAATAACATCCATTGTCGTATTCATAAATCCGCGCATGGTATCATTGAACACATCAAACGGTGCAGCAAAGCCCTGGTCGCAGGCATTCGGGAATCCCATTCCGGCAAGCATTCCGCAGAGCTTACCGCCATCCTCTGCCATCTTCATCATCTTTGCACCGGCACTGGCAAGTTTCTTAAATGCTTCCTGTACCGGCGGAAGAGCAAACGGGATCATGGAATAAAGTCCCCCCTGCCATACCATGTTTGAGAAATCCACCATCTCAAGTCCCTTTAACGCTGTATAGTGACGAGGCACCAGCCTTCTCATCATAAATCCACTCGGATCTTCGGCATACTCCAGATACTCATCCGGGCTCATATATCCGTCTTCTCTGTCGACAACCTGAAATGCCGAATTCAAATCTTCAATCTGTTTTCCGGGCCATCTGATATACTGACAGTCAAGCTCATCGAGAGCAGCTCCCGGATAAATCGCCTGAGGCCCCCATGCCAGATCCGGCTGAAACTCCTGATGATACTTTATAAAACAGTCATTTGCCTTGCTGTAATCCATCATAACTTCACTGACCGTAGTTCCACCATACATATAGATTGGCAAATACATGATCATCGGAGAGGCACAGATCCTGTCAACTCGCTTGCACTCGACAGTATCCTGAAAAAGCTTTGCTCTCTCCAAAAACTCCGGTGTGGGTTTCATCATCTCTGCACTGTTATCACTCATATTCATATCCTCCTTTATAGATTCGATTCACTTCTTAACACACATTAAACACCATCTGAGCTCATCTTTATACGTGCTTTACGAACAAATTTTGCACAGATTTTCTTTATTTTTGTTCATTATGCACGAAAGCTCTTGCTTTTTCTTTCAACTCATCAGATAATAACCTTATGAAATTAAGTATGTGGATATTTGCCGACTGGTTAAAAAAATATGAGCCAAAGCTATTTATCAACGAGGGATCCCTCGGGATTGAGACAGTGCGCTTATTTTCCTCTGAAATAGAGGCAGATGATAACTGTATGTATATAGGCCGCACAAATGATCTCTTTATTCATGCAAATAACGATATAATCTGCACCCACAAAAACGACATAATCATCCTCGCTACCAACGATATAAATGAGATCATGAATCAGGTCTTAAACGCCTTTGAGTTTTATCAACGCTGGAATGTACGCACACTGGAAGCCATCTCCTCAGATATGAGACCCACCGCCTTCCTTTCCATTGCAAACGAAGTAATCAAGGAGCCCATATATCTTATGGATTCCAACCAGTACGCAATTGCTCTATCCGATGGATACGGGCTTGGCGAGGTCAACGATCTCTGGGACGATATGATACTGACCGGCACCTCCGACTACAATTTCCTCTCGAAACTAAATGCGGAATACCCGATCCACCGGACCAGACGCGGACTATACTATTTTAATGCCCCGTTTAGCGACAACCACAGCTATAACTACAATATGTTTCTGGCAGACAACTGGATTGGTCTGTGTAGCCTGGTCGAGCGTCGCGAAACGATCCCTCAGGTCACTTTGGATCTGTTTCAGATCTTCTGCGAAAACATCAAGCTCTGGTTTGTTTCTCATTCACAGGAACAGCGCTCTATGATGATCGACTCTCTTTTAAGGGAATCACTTATGAGTGAAGGAACTGCAAGCGAAAATTTTATTCGCCAGTACAGACTGCGTTTTCACGAAACCGATCTGATCAATCATATCATCTGCCTTAAGGCTGACGAGGACAAATCCTTTTTATCCGGGCATTTATGTAGAGAATTAAATTTACTTTTCACAAACCTCATCGCTATTATATACCGTGATTACATATGCATACTGATAACCGCCCCCAAAAATTCAACCATAAATATATTTGATGAATTAAAGCCCATAATCAAGCGTGCTTCCTTCTATGGAGGCATCAGCTCATCATTTACAGAGCTCGATCATATAAGCTCAGCCTTTAATGAAGCTGCCTTCGCCGCAGACCGCTGCGAAAACGTTCCCGGCAAACTTGTCTCCTTCAACTCGCTCGTATTGGAATGGAGTATTGATTCGCTCAAACAGAGCACTTCCATCGATCCGGTACACCCGGATGTACGAATGCTGATTGACTACGACAGCAAGCACAATACAGAATTTGCCCCCACACTTGAAGCGTATCTAAAAAAAGAGCGCAGCCAGTCAAGAACCGCAGCTGCACTCTCTCTCCACCGCAATACACTCACCTATCGTCTCAGTCGAATTCGCGATTTAATTTCATGCGACCTTGACGATGATGACACGCGTTTACATTTAATATTAAGTTTTAAATTTATATCCTGAGCGTCTTTTTCATTTTCGCCTTATTGACATACATCTCCTCATCCGCTCTCACATAGGCACGCGCGAATGAATCGTCCACGTCAGGATTGAAAATACTTCGTCCGACGGCAACCGAAACCGGGAATCCATACTTTACGCTGAACTTATCAGAAAACTCTCCAATGGCTTTTCTGAACATCGCAATTTTCTCCTCAACGGCGTCCTCTTCAATATCTCTGAGGATCACACACATCTCATCCCCACCTACACGGTAGGCATTTCTCTCGCCGAACACCTCTTTGAGGTTGTTTGCAACTCCGCATATCAGCTCGTCTCCTGCCGTATGTCCCTTGATATCGTTTACCGGCTTGAGGTTGTTGATATCAGTTGCAATGATCGCAAACTTTTTACCGCCGGATTTGCTGTGCAGTACAGCATTGTCCGCATCATGATCAAAAGCCGCCCTGTTATTGAGCCCTGTCATCTTATCCGTGAACGCCAATCCATTTACATAGGCAAATCGATTGTCTATCTCTCTCTCCATACTTCTGAACGCATCTGCAAGTTTTCCGAATTCATTTTCAGATTTGAATGTGAGCTCGGTTTTATAATTGCCCTTTGCGATCTCTCCTGCCGCTCTTGTCAGCTCCCCGAGAGGTCTCAATATGTGACGCACAACAATAAATGTGATGATTCCTGCAATGAATATAACCCATATCCCCAAAAGAATATTCCCTATTAAATAACTGTAGGTAGTGTTGTAAACTTCGTCTTTTTTAACAACTGTACCAAATGTCATATCATTATTTAATTTTTGATAAGTGACCCAGACATCCTCTCCTTTAATCTCCCATTCTCGAATCTTAACAACCTTTCTTTTAGCGTCAAGACTGTCTACAAACTCTTTGTCTTCAGGGTCAAGCTGACTGTAAATCTTGCCGGTACGGAGATACGGTCCGTATATTACGTCTTTATTTGCTCCTATCAAAAAGCCGTATCCACTATTGTAAAGCGACACTCCCGCAACCATATCTCTAAGGAGCGACGCCTTTACATCTATTCCTACAAGTCCGACAAACTCCCCGTTTATTCTTATAGGGATAACATACGATGCGATTTGCATTTGAAGTTCGGCGTCATAATAGGGATCTATCCAGATAGGACCGTCGGAATTCAATGCCTTGTAATACCATATGACATATTCGGACTCATGTTCTTCATGTGATTTGACATCAGGTGGTTCTTCCGCTTTCAGAGCATCTCCGTACCTGATATAGTTGAAGCCCTCTCCGGCATATGACGCATTCTTATTAAAATCCAGATATGCGTCAACTATATTGATATTCTTCTCAACAAGATTGTGAGCTAACTCGCCCGCAGAGGCTATAATCTCGCCTCTGATATCATCATCCTCCAGAGTGGATACATCCTCACCTATCAGATGGTAGATGTAATCATACAGTACCGTTGCCGTCCTCTCAACTTCTCCAAACCGGTTATTGAAATCATCGTTGTACTCGGCCTCTGTCTTCTTTACCCAGTGTCTGGCGTTCTCCTCATTGAGCTTTTTAATCAGCACGAAACTAAGCATCCCTACAACGAGAGACGTCCCAAGCACCAATAATATAGAAAGTATGATCAGTTTTGTTCTTATTGAATTAAGCATAAGCGAATTATACCATAAATAGATATTCCTTAGTATGCTTTTTGAAATTTCTTTATAAAAACACCTGACATAATTCAGATTGTCTTCACACAGCCATCACATTGCATTTGTAAGATATAACCATCGAAAGCAGAAATGCTTGAGATTAAAAATCTTTTTCATAAAACTCCCTTTTATCAATGGTCAGTCCCCCAGCTGACCATTATTTTTTTACCTATTCTCCAAGTCAGATCTTATCTCCTGCCCCACCACGTTGTTTTCATGACTGATGTATGAACTCTCTTCATCGAGGCACGGATCCGGTTCTATAACCCTTGTTTTCTTCAGCTTTGGATGCGGCGGAATGTGATCTCCTATTCCGATGCTTTCCCCCAGTATCCCCAATGACTCTACCACGCTTGAGATGTCACTGGGCATAAATATCTTGGTGGCGTTTCCGTCTGCGACATCCTTTAACGCCTCGAGACCTTTGAGCTTTAACACAGACTCTGTGACATGGCTTGAAGCGAGTTTCTCAAGACCCTGTGCCTCAGCTTCGTACACCATCTTGATAGCTTCCGCCTTACCTTTTGCAAGTGCGATCTGCGCCTCTTTTTCGGCCTCTGCCTGAAGTATCTTGCTCTGCTTATCACCTTCTGAGCGGGTGATAATACTGTCCTTATGCGCCTGTGCTTCAAGTATCGCCTGCCTCTTCTCGCGCTCCGCCTTCATCTCTTTACTCATGGCATCCGTGATCTCCTGCGGAGGCATTATGTCCTTAAGCTCGACACGGTTTATCTTGATCCCCCACGGATCGGTTGCTGTGTCTATCGCCTCTGACATCTTGGCATTTATGCGATCACGGCTTGTAAGCGCCTCGTCCAGTGTAAGCTCACCTATTACATTACGAAGATTTGTCGCCACAAGATTTTCAATACCGAGAATAGCATTCTCAACTCCGTAGGTGTATTCCTTCGGAGAAAATACCTTCATAAACACAACCGAATCCACTCTCATGGTGATATTGTCTTTTGTGATAACTCCCTGTGGCGGGAAATCCAACACCTGCTCCTTTATCGAAACCTTGCTTGCGATCCTGTCGATCACAGGGATTTTGATGTGCAATCCGGCTTCCCATGAGTGCTTATATTTTCCGAGCCTCTCGACAATATAAACAGTCTGCTGCGGCACTACATGGAGCGCATTTGCCAAAAAGATTACCACCAGCACCGCAATTATGATCCAAACCAACATAATTTCACTCTCCTTTTTCTCTAATAATTTGCTCTGTCCTTTACATGAAAGGCAACTTCAGAAACCTTGATCATTATACTACACCGAAGCTAAGGTTTCCACCTGACCAAATGGACGTATCTAAAAAACTCCGGCATATAAATACCATTTTTTTATTTTTGGGCGCAAAAAAAGAGGGATCTCTCCCTCTTTTTCGCAACACTTATACTGTTAATTAAAGTTATCGATCCTCCCCGGCCAAAGCCAAAACTTTCCTGTAACACAATACCGCAAGAACAACCGCGATCACAATAAGGATCACCGCTATGAGCCTGTGGTCTATCCATATTCCGAGAAAGACGGACAGCGCAGCCAGACCTACGGACGCAAACAGATTCGGGAACATATAGATCGCTACTCCCGCCCCCTGCTTTATCACCTCGACCTCGTTTTCCCAATCGAGACGCAGATGTTTGATGCCACAGACGCAGCCCCGCGCGGTCGAAAATGCACAAAGCACAAATCCCAGTACTAGATAGAGTATCATGTTTACCACAGGCACTTTTGCCGATATGCACATAAACACTGTGGAAACGATCATAAACGGCACGGACAGATACATATTAAAGAGCATCTTTCCCTGATACACCGTCTTCATTTCTATCGGCAGGCTCTTGATAATCCAGTAATTCTTACCCTCAAGCGACGGTGAACTCACCGTTGTCGCGAGCATGCCTATGAAGAAATACAGGATAAACGGTATTGCAGGCTGAATAATATCATACGACGTTACAGGTGCACCGGGCATTATAAACCCGACGATCTTGTCAAACCCGACGATCAGCGTAAGCACGCCAATTATAAGAGCAAATATCTCCCCCATCGCGGCGTTTGTCATATAGACGGTCGAGCCCGTCATGCGTTTAAACTCCTTGTAGGCTATGGCGTTCAATATGCTGTGGCTCTTTTGTTCCGTCATCTTGTAGTTTTTCGCCGCGGCATGCGATGCAAGCGCCGAATTTATGCTGCGGTACGAATTGCCCATCAGATAGAACACCAGTACAAAGAGCGCAATGCTTACGCCGACAAGAAGAACAAGCTCGAGTATCGCAAGCTTTGTTACCGCGTACGAAAACCACTCCGCAGGCAGATACACCTTAGCGGCTTTTGCCGTCAGCTCATAAGTCTTTTCGAGAGTCTCATGCATCCTGTCGTTTTTCACCAGCGCCTCTATAATGAACCGGATCGAGAAACAGAAAAATACAAACGCAAAGGTGAGTATTGTCTGTATTATCCTGGTCTTTTTGAAACCGCTGCTGACTTTCGCTATCAAAAATCCTATAAACGATGCAATAAGCATGGGGATGACAGGAACAAACAGCGATAATACTATCCAGATCGGATAAACGATAAACACCGGCTGTTTAAAGAAACCGTACCCTATCATCATTGCAATTGATATGCTCATATACCAGGGCAGGGTCTTGATATACATGTACAGAAATTTGTTCGCCGCCACCGATCTCGCTTCAAACGGCAGAGACATAAGCATATCGTATTCCTTGAAATTGAACAGATATCCGTTTGTCTTAAACACCGTAAAGACAAATGCGAGCACACTTATCACAAACGTACACATCGTCGGCGCCGCATCGATCATCCCGGTAACACCGTATCCGACGCAGAAGGCAATACAAAAAGCCATAAGCATCACATACAGACATCCCATGCCGATAAACCCGCCGATGATCCTTCTTCTCTTTTTAGCGTCAGTGCTGTACCTCAAGATATTGATCTGACTTGTGGACAGCAGCAGTGCTTTTAGAAGTACAAGGTTATTTCTCATTGTCCGCCTCCAGAAATGCTTCTTCCAAAGAATGTCCCGCAGTAAACTCTTCCATTGTTCCGGATGCTATGATCCTGCCGTGTTTTATTATGGCGACCTTGTTGCACAGCTTCTCCGCCACATCGAGCACATGCGTTGAAAAGAACACCGAGTTCCCT
>CAJOQF010000015.1 GCA_905236295.1 uncultured Eubacterium sp.
CACGAGCAAATATGATGGTGAGCCATATGGAGTGGCGACGGTTGTGTATACGACAGGTATCATTTACAACAAAGAGATTTTCGAACGTTATGGGCTTGAAGAGCCGCAGACCTATGATGAATTTCTGACACTCTGTAAGGAGTTGAAACGCAATGGGGTTACACCGATTTCTACAGCCGGCGCAAATAAATGGGCGTTTTCCATGCTCCTGGATCATTATTTTCACACGGACGTTCTCCAAAACAACGGGCAATGGCTGAATAAGATCAATTCGGGGATGTCCTACTGGACGGATGATGATGTCATGAGTATGCTGGAAGATTTAAGCGAGCTGGGGACAACCGGATATCTGGATTCGTTGTGGGAGTCGACGACGAATGAATCGATTGGAGAATTTCTCGTAAACGGCGATATTGCGATGACGTATGCAGCCAGTTGGATGATCAATGATATTTCCACGTTGTCTGGAGATGATAAGGTGGGTTGGTTTTATTTGAAAGACGATGATGGGAGCCTGGTCCTGGATAAGCAAACGAAGAGTTATTGGACGATTACGGATGAATGCGGTCAGGATCCGGAAAAGCTCGAGGCTGCTGAGGCATTCATCAAATATTTTTATTCGGGAGAGGTGTATGAGAATATCTGCGAGTCTGTAACGGGATTTTCAGTTTCTGCGAAGTATGTGGAGATGAATTATTCCGGTGTACAGGCTGAGATCATTGAGGAAGCAAGGGAGGCAGACAGAACCTGCCGTCTGACATTTTCGAGTGCGTTGATCCCGCAGGAGTTCAGGCGAAAGCTCTATGATGAGATCTATGCAGTCATAAACGGAGAAGAAACACCGTCCCTTGCGAGCAAAAGGCTCCAGCGGGCGTGGGAACGCATGACGATCACGGAGGAGAGCGAATGAGGGGGCCGCTTGAATTTATCAGAAAGAACCGGCCTCAGTCGACTTTTTGGAAGCTGACGAGGTCATTTATCCTGTTTGGACTCGTGCCAATGGCGTTGATTTGTCTGATGTTCTTTTTGCGTTATTCTATAAAGATGGAATCCATGACGGTCAACAGTATGGTGCGGATGAGCGAATTGCTCGAGGAAAATCTCGAGGATCTGTTTACCTCTCTCGATGAGGTTATGGAGTATATTTATGAATATCAGAATTCAAACGGGGATTTTCTCTATGAGATCATAGAGGATGAAACCATGGATGAGCAGGAGCGAACCATTTACATTCAGACGATGCTCCAGAGTATGCTCGCGCAGAATTCTTACATCTCATCAATCAGACTTGTGCAGGAGGATATGACGGCATATGCGGCATATTACAATCAGGAAAAATCTGTCAGCTTAGAACCGGCGTTTTGCGACCCCAGGCTCTATCCGGCCGAAGAGTTATATCATGACTTAAAAATCACCCCATGTACATCTGAGGATTATTATACCTCTAATTCATCGGATTACACGTTTTCGCTGGTGCGGAATTATATGGATATTTCGACTACAAAGAACGCAAAGGAAAAAGTGGTGGCAACATTATATGTGGATGTCAATGAGTCCGTCATCAGCGCGTATGTGGATGCGATCAGTCAAAATCTGACCGGTCAGCTTTATATCTACAATCCGAATGACGGAAACTATATGTACAGTGCAGATATAGATGATTTTCGGTATGACGCGGAAGATCCGCTGGAAAGCTACAAGAAGGAGTTTACGGATGATGCGGGTGTGCTCGAGATAGGTAACCTGTTTATAGCTTATAATAAGCTGGGTGATACAGATTATTATATCGTAAATTATACATCTGTAGCGTCCATACGGAGTACTTATATGGACTCATTGTCACTCATGCTGGTCCTTTTGGTTGTTGCGCTGTTCTTTCTGATTACGTTATACAGTATTTACTCCGGAAGATTGAGTGAGCCGACCAGACAGCTGAAGCGCGCTATGCAGGAGGTGCAGGTCGGGAATTTTGATGTTAGACTTGATATCCATACGAATGATGAGATGGAGTATCTTGGTGATGGCTTTAACAAAATGATTCGCGCGCTGAAATATTATATCGATCAGGTCTATGTGGCACGGCTGTACAGGAGCCAGGCAGAGCTTAACACATTAAAGGGCCAGATCAGACCGCATTATCTGTATAATACATTGGATGTCATTCGTATGACGGCTCTTGAAAACGGTGATGAAAAAACGGCAGAGCTTTTGGAGAGTCTTTCTGCGCAGATGCGATATATCACGCGTTCTGATGAAGAGACAGTTGAACTGCGAAGTGAAATAGAGAATATCAGGGAATATTATACGATAGTTAAAGTAAGATATAAGAACAAAATCCTGTTTAAGATTAATGTAAAGGATGAGGATTTGCACCTGAAGGTCCTGAAACTGATTCTCCAGCCAATTGTTGAAAATGCAATCAAGCACGGACTTGTTCCGAAGGGTGGGGAAGGTACGGTTGAGGTTGATGTAAACCGTGAAAGTGATGCGCTATATATTACGGTTATGGACGATGGCGTGGGGATGTCTGCTGAAAAACTAAAGGAACTGCGGAATAAACTGATTCGTACCGGTAAAAATGATGATTCGGAAACTTCTGAGAACAAGGGACATGGTATTGGCCTTAAGAATATTGCTGATCTGATCCGAATGAATTACGGTGTGGAATATGGTACAATAATAGACAGTTATGAGAATGTCGGCACAATCGTGAAGTTAAAATTGCCAATTCTCGATGGTGAGGAGTAAACTGATATAAAGAAGCGGTAGAGAAGTTAGAGGAGAATGGGTCTATGTGGAAAGTATTGCTTGCGGATGACGAGGTAGTCATTCTGGAAGGCCTGAAAAAGTTGATTCCATGGGAAGGAATGGGGCTCGAAATTGTCGGTGATGCGACGGATGGAGAGACGCTTTTAGAGCAGATTCGTTTGCTGAAGCCTGACATCGTGATTACGGATGTGAGGATGCCGAGGATGACGGGTACAGAGGTGATAGAGTCCTTAACTGAGGAAGAGAGTTCGAATATTAAATTTATATTTATTAGTGCCTACCAGGAGTTTCGGTATATCAAAACCGCTATGAGCAAGGGTGCGGTAGACTATCTGTTAAAGCCGGTGCGTAGAAAAGATCTGACAGAGGTTCTTCAGAAGACCTTAGAGCAACTTGAAAATCGTTCGGCGATTGCAATGCTGAAATCATCCGGTGAGGAAAACAGACTGCATGAGATTGTACATGGCCTGAATAAGGGGTATCAATATGCAAAAGATGACATCTATGAGGCACTCTCCAAACTGGATCTCGATCAGAAGGGGAAGGTGTTTGTCGGCGTATGTTCCGGCCCTGTTTCGGATGATACCGGAGAGGACACGTCGTTCGAAAAATTTCAGCTACTCCGATTTGTCATTTACAACAAGATTACGGAATTCTTTGCCGAAGGATATCAGGGGTTTGTAATCCGGAAGGATGACAGTTGCTGCAATATGATTGCACTCATAGATGAAAATGAGCTTGATTCTTTTTTGGAATCTGTTTCAAACGGCTTGATTAAAAGGATAGAACAAGAATATCAAATTAATATTTGTGTGGGATTGGGTGCCCGTGTTTCGCGACTTGAGGAGATTAATACTTGCTATTCAAGTGCGCGTGAGGCCTTTGATCTGTACTATTTTGAGGAGCAGGAGATTATCGATAGTTCGTTGATCGAACATCCGGATCTCGGAGAAGACGGTGGACTTGAGCATTATAATGAGCTGTGCGAGGCGGTCTATTCGAGCGTTGCCGGAAAAGCCCCTGAGATGCTTGAACATATCCGGGAGGTGCTTGCGTTTATTCGACTAATGCATTACGGCAATCGTCTTGCGACAATTAACCTGTGTCTGTCCTTTACTGGGACATTTTATGAAAAACTTCATGAATTCAATATGGTGAAGGGAAGCTTTTCCGAACACCAGGAGTCCATGCTGAATGATATGGATAAATGTCCGACTTTTCGTCAACTGAATGAGTTCCTGATACGGTATTATGAAAAGATTCTGCCACGGATTTATGAGACGATGCAAAACAAGGATGTTTCTGTGGTTATGAAGGCGAAAAAATATATGCAGGAAAACTACATGAATGATGTTTCTCTCAAGGATCTTGCGGGAATGGTTTGTGTTTCTCCGAGTTATTTCAGTACATTCTTCAAGGCGACAACAGGCGAAAACTACAAGACATATCTGATTAATATCCGATTAGAGGAAGCTTTGAAACTCGTAATGAATACCGATATGAAAACCTATCAGCTTGCAGAACAGGTTGGCTATAACAACGTTCGTCGGTTTGTGGACGCGTTTAAGCGCAAATACGGAATGAGTCCTACGGAGTATCGTAAGCTTTACAAAAAAGATTAGCCAGTTGCCAGCATGTACTTTCCCAGTCATGTCTGGCAGCTTTTTTTTGTCCGGAAAGAGCAATCTGAGCCAACTCAGCGCGACGCTCCGGCAGAAACAGATTATGAAGCTTTTCGGTAAAGGACTCAAGCTGCTCGAGGTCGTAAAGCACAAGATCCTGCCCGTCATAGTATTGTCCCTTAAAAAAGCCCGACTGATCGCTGATGGAAACAGCGCCATTTAGCATTGTGCTAAAAACTCGGTCGTGACATCCGTTCTTAAACCATGGCATAATATTTAAAACAGCCGTCGCATTCTGCATAAGCGGGAACGTTTGATCAAAGTCAACGGGTCCCCGTACAGTGACGGAGTCATAATCGCTTAAAGCATTGCACTTTTCCCACCCATGACCAATGACTGTAATCGGGATACCTGATGCGGCAACGGAAA
>CAJOQF010000016.1 GCA_905236295.1 uncultured Eubacterium sp.
TGTCAACTATTTTTTCAGAAAAAAAGACCCCTATACCATTTCTGGTATAAGAGTCTTATTGTCGTCACACTTAACTTAATGACATTGTGCGTGACGCACGGGCATTTTTTCGTGTCTATTTTTCTAGACTGCCACAAATATAACCATGGAATTTTGAAATAATGTAAAGAGTGTCTTAAAGGCACAAAAGCTGTGTTGAATTTAACTCTTGATGGTGATATACTATGAAAGCATATCTAAAAAAGAGAGGTGGATGCGGCATGGAAAGCTACAAAAAGGAATTTATAGAATTTATGGTGGAGAGTGACGTACTGAAATTTGGCGATTTTACGCTAAAGAGCGGGCGAAAGTCTCCATTTTTTATGAACGCGGGAGCGTATGTGACCGGAGGACAGCTCAAGAGACTCGGAGAGTATTACGCAAAGGCTATACACGAGAATTTTGGGGATGATTTTGATGTACTGTTCGGACCGGCATACAAGGGGATACCGCTTTCAGTGATCACTGCGGTCGCATACCATGATCTCTACGGCAGGGAGGGTCGTTACTGTTCAAACCGCAAGGAGGTAAAGGATCACGGAGACACAGGCATTTTGCTTGGAAGCAAGCTTAATGACGGTGACAGAGTGGTTATGATAGAGGACGTGACTACCTCCGGCAAATCGATCGAGGAGACATATCCGATAGTTACATCGCAGGCAAAGGTTGAGATCGTCGGACTCATGGTCTCATTAAACCGTATGGAAGTGGGGCTTTCAGGGAAGATGTCTGCTCTCGACGAGATAAAAGAAAAATACGGATTTGAAGCCAGGGCTATCGTCACAATGGAAGAAGTGACTTCACATCTCTACAACAGGGAATGCCTTGGAAAAGTAGTTATAGATGATACGATAAAGACTGCGATTGATGAGTACTACAAGCAGTATGGAGTGTCTAAATGAATATAGTTGATATAGATAATGAGATCGTTGGTGAGCGCTTCGAACTGATAAAGGAGCGCATAGGCGAAATCGCAAAAGATTGTAAAGACTCGGGCAGATTCGCGGACTATTTTACAAGGACAGCATCGTTTATCACTCTTGTGATCGATGTTTACGAAAAAGTTAAAAACGGTTTTTTCGAGACGGCGTCAGCGGATGCGATAAAGGAAATCCACGATTCCTTATATGAGGATATCCTGGGTGAGGCATATGAGAACAGCTATGCCAATCCGGAGTATGCCGTCAGGAAGCTCGGTGAAGAATTTGGACCGATACTTGGCATGCTTCTGTATGAGATGAGAGGCATGATCGCCTACGCATATGAGGGCAGAAAACACAATATTACGATCCTCTGTGAGCTTTTCGTACAGATTTACAATCTTTTTGAGGATGAGAATGTTTCTTACGACGAGGTGAGGGAGGCAATCTATTATTTCTTCTTTGATTATTCCGAAGTCTTTGCTGCGGACAGCGTTATGTCAATGATCGATCCGAAGCGTGATTTCTTCAAGAGGATAATAATGGATTCCGATCTGAGCGACACGAAATATCTTTATAAGTACGGTTCATATATCGGGGAAAACGAGCTCGGTATAAGCCGCTATCTTGCCGCTCTCGATGATGAGACGATAAAGACGATGGCAGATACCTTCACCGGCGGATATATAAAGGGATTCGAGGTCACAAACAAGCCTCTTCATAAAAAGAAAACCTGTATGATATATTATCCGATAGGCTTTGAGAGAGTCATCAAAAAGGCTATCGAAAACTTTGAAAAACAGGGTCTTGATGTGTGTATCTTCAGGGAAAAGAATTCTTCCTGCGAGAGTGCGTCAACCGTAAAGAACGGAGCCTACTCCACATCGCCAAACAGGCAGTACGACTATGACCATCAGTTTGACATGGCGTTCTACTTCGACAAGACCTATGCAAGGCGCAGAAACGAAGTTAAGCATGACGTCTTTGTCAAGAACAGGGAGCTCGCCTCATATCAGGCAGGCCCGGCGGTCATGGAGGTGTTCGGTGAATCACTGTTCTCGCCGAAGAATAAGCCGCAGAGGAAACGTTTTGACGAGAAACAGCAAGCGCTTTTTGTGGAGTATATGAATGACTCCGCAAGGATAACAAACGAATACATTATCGGTGATGAGAGATCATACACCATAATAGCATTTCCTCTTCCTGAGATCGGAGAGAGATTCGCCGATATATTTGCGGATACGATAAAGCTTAACACTCTTGATTACAACAAATACCACAGGATTCAGGAGTGTATAATAGATGTTCTCGACAAGGGTGATTTTGCCCATATACTCGGAACAGGAAAAAACAAGACAGACCTAAAGGTCAATCTTTACAAACTCACCGATCCGGATTCACAGACCATATTTGAAAACTGTGTTGCGGATGTAAATATTCCGGTGGGAGAGGTGTTTACGTCCCCGGTGCTTGCGGGTACAACGGGCAAGCTCCATGTCAGCAGAGTCTTTCTAAACGGACTCGAGTACAGGGAACTTGAGATTGATTTTAAGGACGGAATGATAACCGACTACACCTGCAAAAACTTTGATGACGAGGACAAGAACAAAGAGATCATAAAGGAAAACATTCTTCACAGTCACGACACGCTGACGATGGGAGAATTTGCGATAGGAACAAACACCGTTGCCTATAAAATGGCGAGAGATTACGGGATAGAGGCGCTGCTTCCGATCCTCATTGCAGAGAAGACAGGACCGCATTTTGCGGTGGGAGATACGTGCTATTCTCATAGCGAAGACGTGCGTGTATTCAATCCAAACGGCAAGGAGATAGTTGCCAGGGATAACGAACACACCCTTATAAGAAAAAGTGATCCAAAGGAGGCTTATTATAATTGTCATACGGATATCACGATCCCGTATGATGAGTTGGGGTCTATCACGGTCACCGCAAAGGATGGAACGCAGTATGACATTATCCGTGACGGACGGTTTGTTGTTCCGGGCACGGAAGAGTTAAACGAGCCTATTTCGTAACCAGAAAGGAGTAATCATGGCAAAAGTAGGAATAGTAATGGGAAGCGACTCGGATATGCCTATCATGGCAAAGGCAGCCGAGATACTTGATAAACTTGAGATAGAATATGAGATGACCATCATCTCCGCACACAGAGAGCCGGACATCTTCTTCGAGTATGCAAAGACAGCTGAGGAGAAGGGATTTAAAGTTATAATCGCAGGAGCCGGAATGGCAGCACACCTTCCGGGAATGTGCGCGGCAATCTTCCCGATGCCTGTCATTGGAATCCCGATGCACACCACATCGCTCGGAGGAAGAGATTCACTCTATTCTATAGTACAGATGCCGTCGGGCATACCTGTTGCGACAGTTGCCATAAACGGAGGAGCAAACGCCGGACTTTTGGCAGCAAAGATACTTGCCACCTCAGATGATGCCCTGCTTTCAAGACTTAAGGCATATTCGGAGGATTTAAAGGCGCAGGTTCAGGCCAAGGATGCGAAATTACAGGAAGTTGGATATAAAAATTATACTAAATAATATGGCTTAGAGTGGCAAAGCCACCGACCGGTCACTGAGCCTGTGCGAAGTGACACAAGTAGAAAGGAGAAATAATGGATTATAAAGATTCAGGAGTAGATATAGAGGCGGGATACCGTTCCGTGGAACTGATGAAAAAGCATGTAAAAGAGACGATGAGACCGGAGGTGCTCGGAGGTCTCGGAGGCTTCTCAGGAGCTTTTTCCGCTGCGGCTTTCAAGGATATGGAGCATCCGATCCTTATGTCGGGAACAGACGGAGTCGGCACCAAGTTAAAGCTTGCTTTTTTGATGGACAAGCATGATACGATAGGAATAGATTGCGTGGCAATGTGCGTGAACGATATCGCATGCGCAGGCGCAAAACCGCTGTTTTTCCTCGATTATATTGCCTGCGGCAAGAACTTCCCGGAAAAGATCGCCACTATAGTATCGGGTGTGGCAGCAGGATGTAAGATGTCACACGCAGCTCTTATCGGCGGAGAGACCGCTGAGATGCCGGGCTTCTATCCGGAGGACGAGTATGACCTTGCCGGATTTGCTGTCGGCGTTGCAGATGAGAAGGACATTATAAACGGAAAGTCTCTCAAGGCCGGTGATGTCCTTGTAGGTATGGCTTCATCAGGAGTTCATTCAAACGGATTCTCGCTTGTAAGAAAGATATTCACAATGGATGAGAAAACATTAAACACTCATCATGACGAGCTCGGAAGAACTCTCGGAGAGGCACTCTTAGAGCCGACCAAGATCTATGTCCGGGCTTTGGAAGGCGTACAGGAAGCGGGCGTCAGGATCAAGGCTTGCAGCCATATCACAGGCGGTGGATTCTATGAGAATATTCCGCGTATGCTGATCGATGGCACAAGAGCTGTGGTAAACAAAAACAGTTATGAGATGCCGGCACTCTTTAAGCTTATGCAAAAAGAGGGAAATATCTCCGAGCAGATGATGTACAACACTTACAACTGCGGAATCGGAATGGTGCTTGCCCTTGATCCGGCAGATGTTGATACTGCAATGAAAGCTATAAAGGACGCCGGAGAGACAGGATATGTCATCGGTGAGATCAAAGCCGGAGAAAAAGGAGTAGAGTTATGCTAAGGATCGCGGTGCTCGTATCGGGCGGAGGTACAAATCTTCAGGCGATAATCGATTCAATAGAATCAGGAAAGCTTACAAATGTCGAGATTGCAAGAGTCATATCAAACAACAAAAATGCAGGCGCTTTGGAGAGAGCGAAAAAGCATGGTATAGATGCTCTCTGCGTTTCACCTAAGGACTATGACGACAGAGCACTCTTTAATAAGGCGCTCATAGCCGCCGTAGATGATGCAAAGGTGGATCTTGTGGTTTTGGCGGGATTCCTCGTGGTGATTCCTCAGGAGATGATAGTAAAGTATCGCAATCGTATTATCAATATTCACCCGTCACTCATACCTTCGTTCTGCGGAACAGGTTATTACGGATTGAAGGTTCACGAGGGTGCGCTTGAAAGAGGAGTCAAGGTCACGGGAGCCACAGTCCATTTTGTGGACGAGGGTACCGATACCGGCCCTATCATTTTACAAAAGCCCGTCGAGGTTTTAGATGACGATACGCCAAAGAGCCTGCAGCAGAGAGTTATGGAACAGGCTGAATGGGTGATCCTTCCAAAGGCGATCGGTCTTATAGCCGATGGCTTGGTTGAGGTAGTAGATAATAAAGTTAGAATAAGGAGATAGAAGATGAAGGTTCTTATAGTTGGAAGCGGCGGAAGAGAGCATGCTATCGCAGAATCCGTAAAGAGAAGTCCGAAAGTTGACAAGATTTATTGTGCGCCGGGCAATGCCGGAATAGGACAGATTGCCGAGTGCGTCGACATCAAAGCAATGGAGTTTGACAAGCTTGTTGATTTCGCAAAGAGTGAAGGTATCGACCTTACGATAATCGGAATGGACGATCCGCTTGTTGGAGGAATTGTCGATGAATTTGAAAAGGCAGATCTCCGCGTGTTCGGACCGAACAAGGCAGCAGCCATACTCGAGGGCAGCAAGGCGTTTTCAAAGGATCTTATGAAAAAATACAATATTCCGACTGCAAAGTATGAAAACTTTACCGATGCGGACGAGGCATTGAAATACATCGAGGCAGGCAAATTTCCTGTTGTGTTGAAAGCCGACGGTCTTGCTCTCGGAAAAGGCGTGCTTATCTGCAACAATCTTGACGAGGCAAAGGAAGGCATCAAGACCATCATGCAGGACAAGAAGTTCGGCGACGCCGGCAACACTATGGTTGTTGAGGAGTTTATGACCGGACGCGAGGTTTCGGTTCTCTCGTTTGTCGACGGAAAGACCATTAGGATAATGACTTCGGCTCAGGATCACAAGAGAGCCGGCGACGGAGATACCGGATTGAATACCGGAGGAATGGGCACATTCTCGCCGAGTCCGTTCTACACAAAAGAAGTTGATGAATTCTGCAAAAAATATATATTCCAGGCGAGTGTCGATGCTATGGCTACCGAGGGAAGAGAGTTTAAGGGCATAATCTTTTTCGGACTTATGCTTACCGAGGACGGCCCCAGAGTGCTTGAGTACAATGCGCGATTCGGCGATCCTGAGGCACAGGTTGTTCTCCCGCGTATGAAGAACGACATCATCGATGTCATCAATGCCTGCATCGATCAGACTCTGGATCAGGTTGAGCTTGAGTTTGAAGACAATGCGGCAGTTTGTGTGGTATTGGCTTCAGACGGATACCCTGTCAAATATGAAAAGGGCTTTGAGATCAAAGGTCTTGAGAAATTCGATGACAAGGATGGCTACTATTGCTTCCACGCCGGCACCAGACTCGATAACGGAAAGATCGTTACAAACGGTGGACGAGTGCTTGGAGTTACGGCAAAGGGCGAGAATCTTAAGGCGGCAAGAGCAAATGCTTACGAGGCTACCAAATGGATTGACTTTGAAAACAAATACATGAGAAATGATATAGGAAAGGCGATCGACGAGGCTTGATGATCGCCGTTAACAAGAGATGAAAAACAAACGTATGAGTAAAGGTAAAAAGCTGGGTATTCTTATTCTTGCAATTGTTATAGTGCTTGCGATTGTTTACATTGCGTTATCTGTCTTTTTTACAAAGCATTATTTTATAGGCACCGTCATCGGTGATATAAAGTGCAGTGGAAAGTCTTTAGAGGGATTGCAGGAAACGATTACCCGGACAATAGATGAGTACAAACTTACCATAAACGAGCGCGAGGGAGTGACGGAGACTCTCGAGGGCAAGAGCATAAACCTCGCTCCGGATTTTGAGGCGAATAACGATCTGCAGGAAATCCTCGATAATCAGAACGGATTTGCGTGGTTATTCAACACCTTCAGGGATAATGTTTATCAGGCAGATACAGTGGTGACATTTGACGGAGTTGAGGAGGCGCTTGCCTCGCTTGATTGTGCTGATGAGAGCAAGTACAAGGAACCGGTAGATGCACATATTTCCGACTATGACAACGGATACAGCATCGTGGAAGAGGAGCTTGGAACTACGGTAGACAAGGAGAAACTTGTAAAAGCTGTTGAGGGTGCGGTTTCAAACCTTTCGGATACTTTAGATCTTGATACGGCGGGAGTATATGTTGAGCCCAAGCTGTATTCTGACAGTGAAGAACTGGTATCTGCTCTGGAGACAGCCAATAAATATGCCAAAGCTAAAGTGACCTACACCTTCCCGGGGACGGATTCGGTCGTGCTTGAAGGCGCTGACGTCGCAGCGTTGATCACCATAGACGGAACCGATGTCACAGTAGATCAGGACAAGGTTACAGAGTGGCTTCGAGGTCTCTCACATGATCACAATACTATCTTCTCGACGAGGGAGTTTACCACCACAGCCGGCAAGACAATAGAGGTCTCAGGCGGCGACTATGGCTGGTGGATGAACAACGCAAAAGAGAGGGAATTGTTGACGGAAAATATTAAAAACGGTGAGACTGTGGAGAAAGAACCGGAGTATTACCAGCGTGCGGCAGTTTACGGCGACAACGACTACGGCAATACTTACGTTGAGGTTGACTTAAAGAATCAGCATATGTATTTCTACAAGTCGGGAAGTCTGGTGCTTGAGTCAGACTGTGTGACCGGCAACCCGAACAGAGGCAACGGAACTCCGAAGGGTACATACGGAATAACCTATAAGGAGAGGGAAGCCACCCTCGTCGGAGAAGACTATGAGACGCCGGTTGAATACTGGATGCCGTTTAACGGAAACATAGGTCTTCACGATGCAAGCTGGAGAAATGAATTTGGCGGGAATATATATAAGGAGAGCGGCTCGCACGGCTGTGTAAATCTTCCGCCGAGCGTGGCAAAACAGCTCTATGAAGTTATCTCAAAGGGCGATCCGGTCTTTGTATATTAAGGCTCAAGTAGGAAAATTTTCCTATATAAACAAAAGAATAATTATGATAGAATTTTGGCACAGTTTTCATAACTGTGTCATTTTCTTTTTAAATCCCAATTAATAAAACCGAATAGTATTATGCCCTTCGACGGAGGTTAGTATGGGAAAAAAACGTGAATTTAAACCGCTAGTTATAGGCGCAACAACAGCCATAGTGGCAGCGATTGGAACAGTGGGGATAATGTCTTCTGTTGTGGTACCTGCGTACACAGAAGCAAAGACTGCAGAGATCGAAAAGGATGCGCAAAAGCTGAAGGAAGTAATGCAGGCTGCATCCGAGCCCGAAGAAAGCTCAGTGGCGGAAAACACAGAGGCTATTGAGACGAACACTTATGATATGAACGCTTATGATGGGAAAACTTATGGTACGAATGCTTATGATGACGGGCAGGAACCGGAAGACGGGCTTGTGTTAAAAGATTTTGAGGAAGACCCACCGAGTGTCAGCGAATACGTTGTCGAGCCTGATAAAGAGGAGACTGAGATTGCGGAAAAAATCTCGGCAAACAAATCCGATAAGAGCGGTCGTTTGAATTCCGTTGTCACGGATATAGCGAATATGGATACAGGGACGACGGAAGTGGTAAAAAAAGCTGTGACCGTAAAGGAAGCTGTCGATGACAGCGATGTTTCGGTTATAAAGAAACTGACCTTAAAAAGCCGTGTCTCAAAGGTTGAAAAGAATTATAAAAAACTCAAGAAAGCGATGACAGCGGCTTTAAATGCGTATGTAAGATCGGATAAAAAGGCTACCGAAAAGCTTCAGAAAAAGATGACGAAAAACGCCACAGCTCTGAGTAAAGCAAAGAAAAAACTTGATGCGGCGGTGCTATCTCTTGATACAAATTCCAAGGATGTGGAGGGGCTTAAGACAAAGCTTGAGGAGTATTCAAAAAGCGCTGTGACATCGGTTCGGGTCGATCAGATGAAAAACGAGATTCTTGCGTCGGTTAATGATGCAAAGTATGTAAGTAAGGATGAGCTTGCGGCACTCGAGAGCCTTGTAAACAAATCGCAGAAACTGACAGATACGGAGATTGAAAATCTAAAGAAGCTTATAAATCAGGGGCAGTCGGACTCTACAAAGTCACAGGTAAGCAATGTGAGCGGGGAGAGTACGGACACTGTTACGGGGCTTACGACATTAAAAGAAGCATTCTATAAATATATAAATGACAACGATGCTAATATAAAGGAACTGAAAGACAATTCGACAGCCCAGGGCAAGAGCATTGACGAGCTGAAAACTGAGTCGAAGCAACAGAAAGAGGAGATAAGTTCAATAAAGAGCACGGCGGATTCACAAAAAGAGGCGATAGATGCGATAAAGAGTACGGCGGATTCTCAAAAAGAGGCGATAGATGCGATAAAGAGTGACGCCGACTCTCAGAGAGAGACGATAAACGCAATAAGCGGGAATATTCAACAAGTTTTAAGTGAAAGCCTCGGCGACTGCACGCTCAGTTATAAAAACGGACATTTCTATATCACTTACTCGGAAGGGGGTGCCGATTCAGTATCAAAAAAATTGGATTGACAAACATAAAACTCTATCTGCCGGGAAGTAATGAATATGTAGCGGCAACAGTGCAGACGGTCTCGCGCCGCGGAGGGGATTATGTTGTTGAATATATAGATAATACAGGTACCCTGTCGAAGCTGAACGGCAAAAAACTGAACGATACATTTAAATACATAGATGCCTCGCAAAAAGAGGGTTATAAATTCCTCGGGTGGGAGACCGGGAAAAATTCCGGAAATATGGTGTCGATGACATATGATGATCAGTCTCAAAAATACTCGCATGATATAAGCGAAGGAATGACATTGTATCCCGTGTTTAAAGATTGCGACAAACCTAAGCTGTCAGTGGAGATCAAGACGGGATGGAATGAAAAATGCGTAGTCAGTGCATCCGCAACCGATGGTGGATCGGGAGTGAGAGGATATTACATTGGCTATCAGAATCCGGACGAGGAATATGTTGAGTACAGCAAGGAAGCATCAAAGGAGATAACAGACAGCGGGTTGCTCTATGTGGCTGCGATCGATAATGAGGGAAATACACTCTCTACAGAAATCGATCTAAGGAAACTGACCTACAACGTTGTTGTATCGGATACAAAATATAACAAGACTTACACGCTGATTGCGAATGTGGGTGAAACACTGGATTTTAAAGAACTCGCACCGCCTAACTGCAGCCTGAAGACCTTAGAGACGGCGATGGGGGATACGGTATCCGATGGATATGTTGTATCGGATAATATGAGATTCTACGCCGTATATGAGGAGGATAAGCACACCTTCGGAAAGTGGCATACCGCAGTGATGCCGACATGTGTGACAGATGGAGAAAACCACAGGGTATGTGAGGTCTGCGGCGAGGTTGATAAAGACGTGATTCCGGCACAGGGGCATGTTTTTGGAGATAAATGGGCGGAGGTTACGCCTATGATTTGTTCAGAGCATGACGGTGAAAGACAGCGCAGATGCGAGATGTGTGAGGAGGTCGAAAAAGAGATCATTCCTATGAAGGATAATCATGAGATGTCGGAATGGAAACTTTCGAGCACAGCGGTATCTAAGGATGGACTTGTGATTGAATACTTTACAAAGAAATGCTTGAATTGCAAATATACGATAAAGACAGGATTTACCACAGAGTATGATGTGGAGAGCTATGAGGCGCTCGCTCCGGAGTTGAAGCCTGTTTCCAGACCGTAAAACTGATATCTAAGGATGTTTGATATCTCAATTGTAAGTTGACTTGCAGGTGTAAAGTTTTGTATTATAAAGGGTGGTAAAAAAGAGATATAGTATAAGACGGAGGCAAA
>CAJOQF010000017.1 GCA_905236295.1 uncultured Eubacterium sp.
GGGGAACGGGAGTTTGCGCTTGCGGGGGAGATGTATCCGGACTACTTCTAAGTACATCTAGCTTTTGCCTAGTTCAAAGTATTCAGATGTAAACTTCACTCCCATTCTAAAAGCATACACGCCTCATTTATGTAGGTTTACTAAAAATAAAGCACTTTTAATCGAATAAAACAATAACTTTAATATTGAAGTATAATAAACAGAAATTATTTAAATGTCATATTCTCTTCAACTTGCATCTTGCTTTTAAAATCAGAATAATCATCTGTGTTTTGAGGAATCAGGAATGGTTTGGTTTTTAATTCAGCGGTTGTATTGGCAAAAGGTCTTATAATCCAGTTAGCTCCTGATTTATTGACTTCCTTTGAAGGATATACAAATTCCCCCAGTCTTGCATCCATAACATGGATATAAGAAATCATTTGTGCAATATCATCGGCAGGGGGATTGTGTTCATCAAAGTTCTTGTACTTAGCGTCAAGGATTATATCTGCTAATTCTTCATCTAAACTATGGCCTTCTTTTGATTTATAGAAATCAGGATAAAATCTACCTGTTCTATTATCTGTAAACGGATGAATAACTCCATTCTTTTTCTTGTTTTCAGGATGTTCATAACCCTTTTTCTTTAGTATTGTTGCAAGATATTCTTCCCATAGCCAGGCTCCATCAAACAATAATCCATAAATCTTATTTGATGAGGAATCATATTTAATCTTTTCATGAAGTAAAATCATTCGGCAAATTTTCTGAAGATCACGGTATTTATAAAAGTATGGAGATTTAATTGATCTGGTTGTTTTTGAAAGAATCTTATTTCTTTCCATCCGATTATAAAGTGGAGTTGCATTTATAATGGTTTCAACAGCTGTTTTTACTTCTTCATTGCTTGTCAGAATATATTTGAAGGTGTAACTTAAACGCATATATTCAATGGTATGTCTTACCAGTTCTGTAATTGGATTATCAAAACTGTATTCCCGGGTATTATATGCAATTTTACCATTTGCAGGTATGTTGGATCTGATATGACGATTTATATCAATTATTCCTCTAACATTTGAATTATTGTACTCGTGTTTTTGATACTCTTTGTAAACACCTTGTCTTAATGCACTTATGAGATACTGTGGAAATAAAAAAGGAAGAAGGTCGAATATTTTGTCAGGACTTCTAGTGCTTTTTAAATTTGTCAGATTTATATGACAGACCTTTTCCAGCATATAGTGAAGGAAGAAATCATTCTTTTCTGATACTTTTCCATCAATTTTATGAGTAAAGCGTGAACAAATATTTAACTCTGTATCGTTGCGACCAATAAAACCCATTAAATTTCCAGTATCTAGAGAAAAAGAATTTTCACTTTCTTTTAGAGTAAAAATAACTGAATCTTTAATCTGATCATCTGTATCTTCAATTTTTGGAGGAAAAATAAGAATACCAGATTCAGACTGTAAATCTCCCAGAGTTTTGTTTGCAATCTTTCTGAGGTTTTCACAGTCATGAATATATTTTGGAAGAGAAAGTTTCTGATTAAGAGTATTATCAATTACTGTAATCCGGCTCATTGTTCAACTGTAGGGTTATTATTATCCGTATCATTTAGAGAGGAATTATTAGCATTTCGATTAAAATATGCATTCTCAATCTTTTGATATTTTGAACCATCATCATCAATTCCACGAAGATATTCTTTTATCAAAGAAGAAAGCTTGATTCTCCAGAGTTTGTCAAAATCATCTACATTCAGGAAATATGCACCTCCAATCTTGTATGCATCATTTAAACCTTCTGTATCATGAATTGCATTGTTGATACGAGTCATTCTGTCTTTTGCATCTTGAGGAAGATTCATATTTTCTGCACTATCTTCGGCTGTAACTTCTTCGAAAATAAAACGTCGGCGCATTGCAAAGTCCATGCTTTCTACACTGCGGTCAATATCGTTCATTGTACCGATGATGTAGACGTTTTCTGGAATATAGAACCCTGTATAAAAAATATTGTTTTCTTTAATTAAATTTTGATATTGTGTGTTGATTTTTCCATTTATTCCTCGATAACCAGGATCAATTGCATAAAACAACTCACCAAATATTTTAGAAAGTTCACCTCTATTTATTTCATCAATAATGAAAACATAAGGTTTATTATTTGCATTTATTGAATCTGAATGCGGTTTTTGATTAGTAGAATACTTCTTAACAATATCAAATACATCTTGAATAGAAATGGATAGTTTATATACGCTTGCAAGAGTTAATGATTTACCATGATTTTTCTCAACAATATTCTCCCTAATTCCTTTTACAAGCCATTTTACAGTTCTATACCTAGGATAATCACCACCCTCTGATCTATATTCATATTCTCCTGTAATAATACCAATTGCATCAATTTCTGTAGCAGAATAGCATGATAATACAATATCTCCTATTTTCATTTTTGATTGGAAGGCAACAAGAACTACGCTACCGCCATCTTCTGTGTATCCAGTAAAATTTGAAAAATCGGCAACTTCTCCATAATTTGACCAACCTAATCGTATATAGCCATTTGCCATACAATCTGTACGCGTAGGATTATCACCAGTTCCTTCTAGAGAAACTTTCCAAACCGTAGGATTATCATTTAATTCCTTCCATATGTTTTCTGTATCACTTGATGAAAGAATTGCTTTTTCACAAAATTTCTTAAAAACACCGTCTTTACGTTCAAAAATAATTTTTCCTTCAGCGCCTTCCTGAGGACGCAATCCCTCAACAAAATCTGTATAATCATAACTTGGATGAAACTGAACAAATCCAATTTCCTCATCAGTACATCCCATTTCTTTTGCTATTTGTTTAGCAAGATAAGTTTTTCCTGTTCCAGGTGCACCATGAAGGATTATATTTTTATTTTCTAAAAGTAGTTCTGTATAACCTTCTAATTTTTCCATTTTTTCATCTCCTTCATCCTGTACTGCCTAAGCGCAACTTGGACAAAAA
>CAJOQF010000018.1 GCA_905236295.1 uncultured Eubacterium sp.
CCGCCCGCGCCTATTATAAGTACCTTGGCTTTAAGCAGCTTCTTCTGTCCCTTTACGCCTATCTCCTTGAGAATGATATGTCTGGAGTAGCGCTCTAACTGCTCGTTTGTAAACGCCATTATCTTCCACCTCCCATGAAATAGAGAAACTCGATCTCATCTCCGTCTTTCAGTATGTGTGAGTCAAATGCTCCCTGATCAACGAACTCCTCGTTTACCGAAACGGTGACATACTGCGGAGTTTCCACTTCCTCAAGCTCGATAAGCTTTGAAACATTTATTCCGTCTTCAAATTCTTTTTTCTCTCCCGCTACTGTTAATATCATATTTTTCTCCTTTTTGTTTATCTACAGCTCATAGTTCAATCCAAGCGTCTCATACTTCGGCACTCCGTACTTATGATACTTAAGCTTTTCCCACTTCACATTCTCAAAGTTTTCAAGGAATCTTTCTATTGCAAAGAGCTCCTCTTTACTATCGTTAAATCCGGGGATGACCGGAGTGCGCACCGTGACAGGTTTGCCCGGATACGCCTCACAAAGAGCTTCCAAATTGGCGACTATCGGCTTGTTTGAAACCCCGGTATAGCTTATGTGTTTATCTTCATCGAGGGATTTGATATCGAAGAATATCTCATCCAGGTAACCGGCTGCCGTAAGCAGTCTCTCCCGTTTCACATAACCGCAGGTTTCAATCGCCGTGTGAATGTAATCTTCCTTCGCTCTCTTTAAGAGCTCTATCGTGCCCTCCTGCATAAGAGGCTCGCCGCCGCTTACGGTAAGTCCGCCTTTTCCGTTGCGGTAGAATACCGCATCGGCCTCCACCGCCTCTATTATCTCATCTATAGAGAGGAATCTTCCCTCTATAAACAACGCCTTGGTCGGGCATACCTTAACCCATTCAACATTCTCACCGACAGATGCAAAATCTACTACCGCCTTATTTTCATCGTCAAAGGATATGCATCCCGCACAGCTTTCGCAGAGTCCGCATTTGTTTTTTCCGAGGCATTTCGACCTTTGATATCTGACCTGTCTTCGACCGATATGCGACTCCGGATTGGCGCACCATTTACATCTCAACGGGCATCCTTTAAGAAATACCACGGTTCTGATCCCGCTCCCGTCGTGGAGGGAATATTTTTGGATGTTGAATACAAGTAAGCCCTTGTCTATCATATTGCCATCTGCTCCGTTCTGGCTATCAGGTCATCCTGAAGATCCTTGGAAAGCTCGGTAAAGTACGCACTGTAACCAGCGATACGAACCAGAAGATCTCTGTAATCATCCGGATGTTCCTGGGCAAGTCTCATAGTCTCGGTGTTGAGTACATTAAACTGTACATGCCAGAGTTTCAGGTCTCTGAATCCCTCAATGAACTGTACAAGTTTTTCCGTACCCTGCTCGCCGTCCACGCAGCTCGGTGAAAGCTTGATATTTAAAAGTCTTGCCGCCCTGTAGTTATTGTTCCAGTTTTTCGTCTTATAATTTGAATTAAGAATTGCCGTCGGTCCGTTTATATCAGAGCCCTGTGAAGCACTGCTGCCGTCGGACAACGGCGTATATGCCTTTCTGCCGTTAGGAGTTGCGCTTACAACCTTTCCGAACGGAACGTGGGATGTAAACGGTACATATCTGAGATCAATGTGCACTCCAAGTTCCTTTGCGTACTTCCTTGCAAAATCGCCTGCCTCCTTATCAAGTCTGAGCCCGATCTCGTCAGCATACGCCTCATCATTTCCAAATGACGGTGCATTCTTTAACAGGTGAAGGATGATGTCATGTCCCTCAAAATTGTCTCTTAACGCTTCAAGCAACTCTGCTATGGTGATGCGTTTTTCCTCAAACACGAGTTTCTTTATGGCTGCAAGTGAGTCGATCACAGTCGCAAAACCGATAAACTCGAAGTATCCCAGGTCTATTCCCCCTGGACTATGCTCCGTGTGAAGGTCAAGGAGATTGTCCCTGCAAAGCTTTGAGAGCGACGATCCAAGCGGTGATGCAAAATGTCTTGCTCTTAGCTTGTTTATCTGATACTGCTGCCTGAAGGCATGTCTGATAAAATTCTGCTGCTGCTTGAGATACGCTTCCAAAAATTCTTCAAAGCTCTCAAACGTAGTCGAATCCCCGGTCTCGAGTCCTAAAAGCTCATCCCCGTACTTTAACATCTTTCCGTTGTAGAGGGTCATCTCA
>CAJOQF010000019.1 GCA_905236295.1 uncultured Eubacterium sp.
ATTGCGACAGCCCCATTTTTTTGCTTGATACGCGCGAGAGTTTTGCAAGTAAAACTCTATGCTTACCGGAAAATATTATTCCGAAATAACGGTTTGCAGGAGCATGTCGCCCTCGTCATATGATGCGGACAGGGCTATGATCTCGAGATTCTTGCGGAAATCGTTGAGATCTTTATGCAGTTTTTCCATCCTGCTGTCCCAGTCTACTTTGTCTTTGGATTTGACCAGTTCTCTGATTTCATTTGCGATGCGTTTGTGTTCAGTTTCGAAGAAAGTTTTTATTTCTGTCTGGAATCTGTTTAAAACTGACATGTGGATCCCTCCTTTCCGTATAGATGTTGCCGTTTGTGGGCAGTGATGATGATTTGGTTGTGATTAACGATGGGGTAACTGAACAGTTACTGCAATTGAATACATTATACAAGCGAGATATAAAATTTTCAACTGTTTTTTTTGAAAAAATTTTGAATAAAAATTAAAGTTGTCAGACAATGCGCAATTGATTAAAACTGTATAAAATCTTTGTCTAAAGTTGAATTTAAGGTAAAAATCTGCTATAACAAGTAAGAATCTCTGTGTATTTTTATGCCTGTACAAAATGCGCAAAGATGTATATATACAATTGATTGGGAGATAAACAATTATGATTAAGAAATGTATACAAAAACCATTTTTAATACTTGTTATTGTTATCATCATTCTGGTGCTTGGAGGAGTGAGTCTTTTAAATGCAAAGACGGATCTGCTGCCTGAGATGTCGGTGCCTTATATGATGGTTGTTACCACTTATCCGGGAGCTTCTCCGGAAAAAGTGGAGGAGGAAGTTACAAAGCCTATTGAGAGTGAAGTTGCCACTCTTTCGGGTGTCAAGAATGTCATCAGCACCAGTGCTGACAACTACAGCATGGTGACTCTTGAGTTTGAGTCCGACACGGATATGGATTCGACAACCGTAAAGCTGAACTCAGCACTCGAGAGAGTGAAGGGAGATTTTCCGGACCTTGTTGGAAGCCCGAATATCATAGAGCTTTCCATGGATATGGTCGCAACGGTATATGCTTCGGTAAATTATGAAGGACATGATATATATGAGCTGACCGATTTTGTGAAAAATACCGTGACTCCTTATTTTGAAAGACAGGACGGCGTTGCGAGTGTCGGAAATATCGGTATGGTTGAAAAGACCGTAGAGGTAAGGCTTGACGAGGATAAAGTCAGGGATATCAATGCCGATATTCTCAAACAGACCAACAAGAAGCTTTCCGAGGCACAGGATGAGATAGATGAGGCCAAGGATAAGCTTTCGGATTCGAAGGACACATTGGACTCCAAAACATCCGATCTGTCGGACAAGGCAAATGAGACAAATTCGCAGCTTGCAAAGGTACAGCTTCAGTTGAACACAGCTCTTGCTACAAAGGTTGCTTACGAATCTCAGATCACATCATTAAATGCTCAGAAGGCAGCGCTTGAGGCCGAGCTTAAGGCGTACGAGGATAACAAGGTCGAGGATGCCTACAAGGCGATGAATGACGGATTTGATTCCATGCAGGAAGCCATGGGAGAGTATGCGAAGATGTCCGGGATCACAATCCCCGAGGATGTTGAGTATGCCGTAAACCACAAGGAAGAGTTCGAGGCTTTCGTGGAGTGGTTAAAGAGCATTGGAGAGGAAGAGACTGCCAAGAGCTTTGACTATGATACGCTCGAGAATCTCTACAATGTGGTTGAATTTCGCATACCTCAGATAAACTCAGCCATAGCAAATCTTAATACCCAGATAAAGGGTGTCGAGGCTATGGTTGATGCGGTGAAGGATCAGCTTAAAGATCTTGAAAAGCAGTATGAGGAGGCAAGTTCCGGTTCTCTTTCTGCAGCTGAGCAGCTGGGAAGTGCGGATGCACAGTTAAGCGTTGCCAGCGGAAGCATTGATTCTGCAACGGAGGAGCTTGACAATGCGCAGAAAACACTCGACGATTCCGTGGATGCCGCTATAAAAGCTTCAAATATTGATACACTTATAGATATCGAGACCCTTTCCGGTATAATCTATGCACAGAATTTTGCTATGCCGGCAGGATATATAGACGACAAGGATGACAACCAGTGGATGTTAAAGGTCGGCGACGAGATCGAGGATGTGGATACGCTCAAGTCTCTCGTACTCGCAAAGATCAAGGGTGTCGGAACCATTACTCTTGAGGATGTGGCAAAGATCACCATAGTGGACAATGCGGACGAAAGTTACGCCAGACTCAACAATGAGCCTACGGTACTTCTCACCATGTTCAAGGGTAGTACCGACTCTACTACGGAGACTGCCGACAAATGTCTCAAGGCAATGGATGAACTTGAAACCGAATATGATGGACTTAATATAGTTCCTATAGTAAATACCGGAAGCTACATAAAGATATTTATTAAGAGCATCCTCCAGAGTATACTTCTCGGAGCCATACTTGCGGTCATAGTCTTACTGCTCTTTATGAAGGATGTCAGACCGACGCTTATAGTTGCGTTTTCTATTCCGTTTTCGGTTATGACGGCACTTGTATTCATGTACTTTGCCAATATCACGATCAATATCATGTCGCTTGCCGGTATGTCGCTCGCGATAGGTATGCTTGTCGATAATTCCGTCGTTGTAATGGAAAACATATATCGATTGCGGCACAGGGATATGGATG
>CAJOQF010000020.1 GCA_905236295.1 uncultured Eubacterium sp.
ACCATACTTGGTGAGGAGTTATTCATTTTTGTAGCAATAAAAATGCCGTACTTATGCGGCTTTAGGCGTTTCGCAAACGCCTAAATAAAAAGTATCATGAGAGGAGGGAACAATTATGAAGAAACAAGTCAAGAGAAATGTCATAGTGGGACAGTCGGGTGGACCGACAGCTGCGATCAACTCGTCGCTTGCGGGAGTGTACAGGACTGCAAAGGATCGTGGATACAAGAAAGTCTACGGTATGCTTCACGGTGTACAGGGATTGCTTGAGGGAAGATACACTGACCTCTCCGAGCACATAAGGACAGGGCTTGATGCGGAGTTGTTAAAAAGGACACCTGCTGCTTATCTTGGCTCATGCCGCTACAAACTTCCCGAAATCCATGAGGACAAATCTGTTTACGAGAAAATATTCAAAATATTGGATGAACTTGAGATAGATTGCTTTATCTATATAGGCGGAAATGATTCCATGGATACAATACGAAAGCTTTCCGATTATGCTATCATCACCGGAGCACCTGTCAGATTTGTTGGTTGCCCAAAGACAATAGACAATGATCTGGCGCTTACCGATCACACTCCGGGATACGGTTCGGCAGCAAAATACATAGGTACTTCCGTCAAGGAGATCATCCGTGATGGATGGAGCCTTGAGACAGAAAAAGGGCAGGTAATGATAGTTGAGATCATGGGTCGAAATGCCGGATGGCTTACAGGCGCGGCTGCGCTTGCAAAGGGCGAGGACTGCGACGGCCCTGATGCGATTTATCTTCCGGAACTTCCGTTTGACGTTCCTTCGTTTGTGGACAACGTGAGAAGTATCCTCAAAAAGAAGGCGTCGGTGGTTATCGCTGTGTCAGAGGGAGTTCAGACAAAGGACGGAAAGTATGTCAATGAACTCGGAGGTGGACACGATTACGTTGACGCTTTCGGTCACAAACAGCTTACGGGAACGGCGAGCTACCTCTGCAGCGTTATAAATAAAGAGATTGGATGCAAGACCCGTGCGATAGAGCTTTCAACTCTGCAGAGAGCTGCAAGCCACTGCGCATCGAGAGTGGATATCCTCGAGGCGTACGAGGTTGGCGGTGCTGCCATGAAGGCTGCGGATGAGGGCGATTCGGGAATGATGGTTGTTATCAAACGACTCTCCGACGATCCGTACCAGGCAGGAACAGAGGTTAAGGATGTTCACAAGATAGCAAACGATGAGCGTTTGGTTCCGCGCGAGTGGATCACAAAGGATGGAACCTATGTGACAAATGAATTTATTACTTACGTGCGACCACTGATCCAGGGAGACGTGGCGCCGATAATGGTTGATGGTATCCCGCGCCATCTCTACAAGCCGGGATTCCAGGAGTTATTATAGATATGAAAAGGGTAACAGGCGACATGGCAGATTTTGACAGAATAGAGAGGCGCAAATCCGACAGATTGACAGGGATATTCACAAGGGATTATTTCTTTGCGAGAGCGCGAAAAATGATGGATGAGAATCCGGACAAGAGATATGACATGATCTCCATCAACATGGAAAAGTTCAAACTTATTAATGATCTTTACAGTGTCGAGATGGGAGACAAATATATCTGCTATATAGCTGATGTGCTCAGGGAAATGTGCGACAGTGACAATTGCGTGTATGGTTATGTCATTTCGGATATGTTTGCTCTGTTTCGTGAGAGGGAACCCGGCTATCTGGACAGATTTGTTGAGGAATTTAGTGCCAGATTGCGGGAGTTCCCTATCCAGATAGAGCTCAGAGCCAAGATAGGCGTGTATGAGGTAAGACCGGAGGATCTGAAAAACCTCATAGCCTGCCATGATAAGGCTTATATGGCGGGGGAGACCGTCAAGGAGGTTTACAACAAGCGATATGCATATTATAAGCCTGTATTATCCCGGAACCTGCTTGAGGAACAGCTTATGACCCAGGATATGGGCGTAGCACTTCAGGAGAAACAGTTCGAAGTCTATCTGCAGAGCAAGATAGATCTTAAAACCGGAGAAACAGTCGGAGCCGAGGCTTTGGTTCGGTGGGAGCGCTCAAGCAGGGTGCTCGTTGAGCCGGCAAAGTTTATTCCGCTTTTTGAGAAGAACGGATTTATCTATGAACTTGATAAATATGTCTGGAAAGAAGTGTGCACTATTCTGGCGGATATGAAAAAGAGCGGAGGAAAGGTGATTCCTATCTCGGTCAATGTATCGAGGAAGGATCTTTTTAAAGAGGACTTTTTAGACGTTCTAAAGACCTATATCAGCGAGTATGATCTTGAGGCGAGACTTCTTCATCTCGAGATTACCGAGAGTACATTCGGATATGAGCCGGAAATTTTGAGTGAGGTTGTGATCGAACTTAAAAAATGTGGTTTCGTGATCGAGATGGATGACTTCGGAAGCGGATATTCATCGCTGAATGCGTTGTCAAAACTGCCGATAGATATGCTTAAGCTTGATATGATGTTTATGGATACGGAAGATCTGACAAGCGAGAGAAGTCTGTTGAAATTTGTTATCGACCTGGCAAAATATCTCAAACTGCCGGTTATTTCCGAGGGTGTTGAGACTAAAGAACAGGTGGATGCGCTCAGAAAACTCGGTTGCGATATGGTGCAGGGATATTATTTTTCAAAGCCGATTCCGGCAGCTGAGTTTATAGAGGCATTGGACGGCAAATAAAGGATACACTAAGCCCGTGCGTGACGCACAATGTCATTAAGTTAGCATTGTAACGCGAGGGAAAAGTTTTAAAGAGGATGTTGGAATTGTTCCAATATCCTCTTTTTCCATGGTTATTTACACAACAAATAGACGGATGGAAATCCGCCTGTTGAGCACGTGTAAAATTCATAGCTTTATGC
>CAJOQF010000021.1 GCA_905236295.1 uncultured Eubacterium sp.
CGACAGGACTTGCATTTATGACCTGTCTGAAGGCAATCGAGGCGGGAGTGGATGTCATAGATACAGCAATATCACCGTTTTCCGGAGGTACATCACAGCCGGCGACAGAGACACTAGTCTATGCGTTGAAACAGCTCGGTTACGAGGTAGATCTCGACGAGGGTGTATTAAAGGAGATAGCGGATTTCTTTAAACCGGTCAGGGACAAGTTTGTTGAGGACGGCACTCTGATGCCAAAGTCCATGGCGACTGATACACAGTGCCTTACATATCAGATCCCCGGCGGTATGCTTTCAAATCTTTTATCCCAGTTAAAACAGATGAATGCTCTTGACAGGTTCGATGAAGCCCTGGCGGAGACTCCGAGGGTTCGTGCTGATATGGGCTATCCTCCGCTTGTTACGCCTACCAGCCAGATGGTTGGAGTGCAGGCAGTGACAAATGTATTGCAGGGCGAGCGTTATAAAAAGGTCTCGAGCGAGATCAAGGCTTATTGCCGCGGTGAGTACGGACGCACACCTGCGCCGATCGATCCGGCTATAAGAGACAAGATCCTTGAGGGTACACCGGTTGTTGAAGGCCGTTTTGCGGACACCCTGGAGCCTCTTTTTGAGAAGACGAAGGCGGAGATCGGTGACATGGCAAGATGTGATGAGGATGTTCTCTCGTACATCGCATTTCCACAGCTTGCGGAACCGTTCTTCGAGAAACGCAAAGAGGCTGAGGAGAACAAGGCTGTGTATACGATAGAAGAAATTAAGGAATAAAAGGAGAACATATATGGAAGTTGGCATAGGAGCAGCATTGCAATACTCCGCGTTGGGCATTTGCATAGTGTTTGCGATGATCATAGTGCTGATGATAGTTGTCTCCATCATGTCTGCTGTCTTAAACCGCATACCTGTCGGAACAAAGAAATCCGAAAAGGTCAAAGTGGAGGCAGTTGATGACAACACAGTGCAGAACAAGGTTCTTGCACCGGGTTCTGCGGGAGACATTAAGCTGTACAATGTCTCCGACAGAGACGCGGCAATGATCATGGCGATAGTTGCGGACAAGATGCAGGTACCGCTCAATGAGCTGAGGTTTTATTCAATAAAGGAAATTGACAATGCTTGAAAATGAAAGGTTTAGTTTATGAAATATAAAGTAACTTTACGTGGAAAGGTTTATGAAGTTGAGGTTGAACGATCTGAGGCGATACTCTTAGATGAGTATGAGGCAGTGGCACCGGCTCCGGCGGCACCTGCAAGTCCGGCACCCACAGCAGCGCCTGCGGCAGCACCGACAGCTGCACCGGCACCCACGGCAGGTTCTTCTGCAAAGGGAACACAGGTCGTTGCACCGATGCCCGGAAATATACTTGATGTCAAGGTTCAAAACGGCGCATCCGTGACAGAGGGACAGGTGCTCTGCATACTCGAGGCAATGAAGATGGAAAATGAGATCCTTGCGCCTCACGCCGGCACGGTCAATGTGCTCACATCAAAGAGTATGGTGGTTGACACAGGTGACATTCTTTTTGCAATAGAATAAGGAGGATAACATATGCTTTCAGTTAGTGAGATTCTCACGAATCTTTGGAATGACTCAGGGCTGGCCTCCCTATTCAACGACTGGCGACAGATCGTAATGATAATAGTAGCCTGCATCCTGCTGTATCTTGGAATCAAGAAAAAGTTTGAACCGCTTCTTTTGGTCGGAATCGCGTTCGGTGTGTTGCTCACAAACATCCCCGGCGCAAGTCTTTACCATCCGGAGCTTTGGGACGGAATCATTGCCCACACAAAAGACTACGGAGATGTATTGAGGGAGGGAGGACTTTTAGACATACTCTATATCGGAGTAAAGAGCGGTCTGTATCCATCGCTTATATTCCTTGGCGTCGGAGCCATGACGGACTTTGGACCGCTTCTGGCAAATATAAAAAGCTTCCTTCTGGGATCGGCGGCTCAGTTCGGAGTGTACTGTGCATTCCTTTTGGCGATCGTTCTCGGATTCTCGGGACCTGAGGCGGCATCCATCGGAATCATAGGTGGAG
>CAJOQF010000022.1 GCA_905236295.1 uncultured Eubacterium sp.
CCAGGATGAGCTACGAGAGGTAAGAAGTGAGTTTTTTCTAAGTCTATTGAAAAAAAACACAAATGGTGTATAATGAGGGTAGATATGGGAGGCACAGATTATAGCATTAAACAAGATAAAGGAAAATCACAAGATTGATTTTTGGGAGGTGAATGCTGATGAATAAGGAATGGTATGAAAAAGAGTGGTATGTATGAAGATGATTCGCCCAGAGATCTTAGTACAATCTAATTTTAACAAATATAGGAGAAACAAAATGAGAGGATCCAAAATCTTTAAAACCATACTTGCTATGATACTTATAGCAGTGCTCTGTATCAATAATGTTTCTGTGCCGGGTGCTATTACAACTGTGAGTGCCAAGACTACAGGCGATGCCGAACTTGATGAAGCGGTAAGACTTGGGATAATCAGTTATAAAACCGCAAAAAAAGCTAAGAAGAATGCGTTGGAGAAGGATATTCCACCAATGCTACAGGCAGTGTACCGTCACGGCTATGGAAAGAAAAGTAAATATTTAGCTAAAATGACAAAGCTGGCAAAAAAGGGGCGTAAGGCAAGCAGGTACTGGTTTGCCATGGGAATGTTCTACTCATACTGTGAACATGAATATGGGGCAAAGGTGAAAAATGCCAAAAAGTTTATGGATACTATGGACAAGAAGGATTATGCCAAGAAGGTTGGCTTTGGACAGTTTGACACCGGAAATGTGGGCGTAATACATGGTTCAAAGTATCTTACATCGGCTTACCCCAAAGGTACTATAGCAGATGCAGGTATATGGGATCTTGCAACTGATGCAGACGCTATTCCAAAGGCTAAAGGTAAACGCCTTTATCGTCATGAAAGCGGTAATTGGTGGGCTGCCAACATAGCAATGAAAATTCATGATCGTGTTACCGGGGAAAATGTACTGGGGCTTGATAGTAAGGAAAAGTGGAATCCTGCAAAACAGATGACCATAGGTGATGCTGCAAAGGCGGCACTCAGATGGTGGCATTCATTTGAGAAGCCCGCTAAAAAGGTTAGGTTTTCCTCTATAGGAACTTATGATAAGTCCATTATTACTGATAAGTTGTTGAGTAAGACCACAACGCTTCCGGCTAATTCTTGCCAAAATCTGCCGGCAGACTGGAAGGGAATATTTTTCAAGAAGCTTTCCTGGGTTACCAATGAAGCTACTGATGGTGCATCTGATCGTATTTATCGTGAAAATGAGTTTAAGGAAATCAAGGAAGCCGGATTTAACTTCATACGACTTAATTTAAGCTTCTCTTATTTGCAGGCACCGAATGTGAAGAAGGGTATGATCAATGAAACTCGCTTGAAGGAGCTGGACAGTATCCTTGCATATTGTATGAAGTATGATATGCATTTATCCATTGTATGTAACCAGTATCAGGATTTCGATGAATTTGAGGATTTTGATAAGGCGACAAGTCTGTCTGAATCAGGACCGAAAACGCAGCAGGAGATTAATGATTTTGCTATTATATGGGGAGGACTTGCCCACAGATATGCAGCTATACCAAATGAATACCTATCCTTTGAGCTATATAATGAGATAGACTGCACTGAGTCTGAATATGCAGAGAAATGCTCCTCTGCTGTGGATGCAATTCGCAAAGAAACTCCTAATAGAACTATCATAGCCAATATCCATTCCAACAGACTTACAGGTGAGTCCGTGGCAGCACTTGGTGTGGCACTTTCTTATCATTTGTATGATCCAAGAAAGTTCTGTTGTTTCGGAGAATGGCCGGAATCAGAACAAAAAGATGAGAACTATGTTAATAGTATTAAGTGGCCATTTACCAGTTACGGATATACTTACGATGCAAAGATGCTTTTAGATGCACCTTTATCTTGGCCTGCAGACATGGCATACGACGGAATAGTGCCGGAGAGTTGTATTACAGTTAATAAGATTCGGGCAGTATCAAAAAAATACAATGTAGGCTTTATTGTAAATGAGTGGGGAGTGTTCGGAGCAGGTTTTGTTTTCAGAACATGCAGATACCCAGATGAAACTTATCAAGCATATCTATCGGATGTTATAAATACATTTAAGGAAGAGGGCATTCCCTGGTGTGTCGATATGACAAACGAATGGGGATTGATACAGCCATATCCCTTTATCAAGGACGTAAAGTACAAAAAGACAGGTGTAATGTACATCGATACAGGATTGAAGGAGTTTTATTCAAAAATAAACAAGTTATAGAACGGAACTTACTCCTCTTCCTCTACCGGCACGGCAAAGCGCGTCAGGAAGCATTCCGGGGAAACGTGCATATTGACATACGGGGCAACAATGCATTCCGACCGCATCTCATCGGAGAGCGGCGTAAGGTGAAGCTCGTCGATCCGG
>CAJOQF010000023.1 GCA_905236295.1 uncultured Eubacterium sp.
ACTTTCCGGTCTTTCGGGAATCGGAGATCTCATCGTTACCTGTGCCAGCGTGCACAGTCGTAACAGACGAGCAGGCGTGCTTATCGGAGAGGGAGCTACGGCCGATGAAGCCATGGCAGAGGTAAAGATGATAGTTGAGGGCGTGTACTCTGCAAAGGCAGCGCTTGCCCTCGGAGAAAAATACAATGTATCAATGCCCATCACTGAGGAGGTAAACAAGGTGCTCTTTGAAAATGTTTCTGCAAAAGAAGCTGTCGGCAGACTTATGAATAGAGCAAAACGGGAGGAAACCGGAAACCTCAAGTGGGAATGAAAGGAATAGACAATGGCAAATATCAAGATAAAATATTTTTCCGATGATATAGACAGACTGACCTATATCGACGGCAAATCCGACTGGATCGATCTTCGCGCCAGCGAGGAGGTGAGCTTCAAGGCAGGAGAGTTCAAGCTTGTAAAGCTTGGAGTTGCTATGCAACTGCCGGAAGGTTACGAAGCTCATGTGGTTCCGCGCAGCTCCACTTTCAAAAACTATGGTCTGATCCAGACCAACAGCTGCGGAATTATCGATGGATCCTACTGCGGTGACAATGATATGTGGATGTGGCCGGCTTATGCAACCAGAGACGTGACGGTACACGTAAACGACCGCATATGTCAGTTTAGAATTATAGAAAACCAGCCTCACATAGACTTTGAAGAGGTAGATCATCTCGAGGGGGATGACAGAGGCGGTTTTGGAAGCACGGGAAAGGCTTAAAAATGGCGAAGACAACTTATGATGAGAGCAGTATATCGGTACTTGAAGGACTTGAGGCGGTAAGAAAACGCCCGGGTATGTACATCGGAAGCGTTTCGAGGAAGGGTCTCAACCATCTGATATACGAGATAGTGGACAATTCGGTAGATGAGCATCTTGCAGGCGAATGTGATCTTATCAAGGTGACACTTGAGGCGGACGGCTCATGTACCGTTGAAGATAACGGAAGAGGAATACCCGTGGGTATGCATGCCATGGGAATACCGGCGGCGAGAGTGGTTTTCACAACCCTTCATGCCGGAGGCAAATTCGACGATTCAGTATATAAGACAAGCGGAGGACTTCACGGCGTGGGGTCTTCTGTTGTAAATGCGCTGTCTGTATATATGGATGTCCAGATAAGCCGTGAGGGCGCGGTGCATCATGACAGATATGAGCGTGGAATACCGGTTATTGAGTTGGAAAATGGTATGCTTCCGACCCTGAAAAAGACCAGATCTACAGGTACAAAGATCAATTTCTTGCCGGACGGTGAGATCTTTGACAGAACCGATTTCAATGCCGAGGAGGTTATGAGCAGACTGCACGAGACTGCATATCTCAATCCGAAGCTTACTATAGAATTTGCCGATCTCAGGGGCGATGAACCGGTAAAAGAGACCTTCCACGAGGAGAACGGTATCGTCGGATTCATCAAGGATATGAATGCCAACAACGAGACGATCTGCGATGTCATTTACTTTGAGGGAGAGGCTGACGGTATAAATGTCGAGTGCGCATTTCAGTACACAAATGATTTCCATGAAAACATACTGGGATTCTGCAACAATATCTACAATGCGGAGGGCGGCGCCCACATCACCGGATTTAAGACTACATTTACGACGGTCATAAACCAGTACGCCAGAGAGCTCGGCACACTAAAGGAAAAGGATGCGAATTTTACGGGAGCCGATGTGCGCTGCGGTATGACAGCTGTTATTTCCATAAAACATCCGGATCCCAGATTTGAGGGACAGACCAAGACAAAGCTTGACAATCAGGATGCTTCGAGGGTGACGGGCAAGATCACCGGAGATGAGATACAGCTTTATTTTGACAAGCATATTGACGACTTAAAGGCGGTTATCGGATGCGCCGAGAAGGCTGCAAAGATCAGAAAATCCGAGGAGAAGGCCAGGACAAACCTTCTCACGAAACAGAAGTTTTCTTTTGACTCCAACGGAAAGCTCGCAAACTGCGAAAGCCGTGATGCCGCAAAATGTGAGATCTTCATAGTCGAGGGAGATTCTGCCGGCGGTTCGGCAAAGACAGCCAGAGACCGCAATTTCCAGGCAATCCTTCCGATTCGCGGAAAGATACTAAACGTTGAGAAGGCAAGCATTGACAAAGTGTTGGCAAATGCCGAGATAAAGACGATGATAAACGCATTCGGATGCGGCTTCTCTGAAGGATACGGCAATGACTTTGACATCACAAAGCTTCGCTATGACAAGATTATTATTATGGCTGATGCCGACGTGGATGGAGCTCATATCTCCACACTTTTGCTTACTTTATTCTACAGATTTATGCCGGAACTTATCTTCGAAGGACATGTGTACATTGCCATGCCTCCGCTATACAAGGCTATGCCGGACAAGGGCGAGGAAGAGTATCTCTATGATGATGAGGCGCTTGCGGCATACAGGAAAAAGCACAAGGGCAAGTTCACTCTCCAGAGATACAAAGGACTCGGAGAGATGGATGCCGAACAGCTCTGGGAGACAACGCTTGACCCTGCCAGACGTGTACTCAAAAAAGTGGAGATCGAGGATGGACGACTTGCCAGCGAGGTGACTGAGATGCTTATGGGCGGCGATGTCGCACCGCGAAAGAAGTTTATATACGAGCATGCCTTAGATGCCGAGTTGGATATTTAGTGATGGCACTTCTACAGGCTCAGGGACGATGTAGCGCCCGAGAGGAGACAAAATGCAGCAACTTATAAATACAGAATATTCAGAAGTAATGAAAAAGTCCTATATCGACTATGCGATGAGCGTCATTGTTGCGCGTGCCCTGCCGGATGTGCGCGACGGACTAAAGCCGGTTCAGAGGCGAACGCTCTTCGATATGCACGAGTTGGGACTTCGTTTTGACAGACCGTACAGAAAATGCGCGCGTATCGTCGGAGATACGATGGGAAAATACCATCCGCACGGAGATTCATCCATCTATGATGCGTTGGTCGTTCTGGCTCAGGATTTCAAGCGCGGTCTGGTTCTTGTTGACGGACACGGCAATTTCGGCTCAATAGAGGGAGACGGAGCTGCCGCAATGCGATATACCGAGGCGAGACTTGAGGAGGTTGCCCAGGAGGTATACCTCTCAGATCTCGACAAGGACGTAGTCGATTTCGTGCCAAACTTTGACGAGACGGAAAAAGAGCCTGAGGTTCTTCCGGTTCGCGTTCCAAACCTGCTTGTAAACGGGGCAGAGGGTATAGCAGTCGGTATGGCGACCAGCATTCCACCCCACAATCTCTCAGAGGTTATAGATGGCGTAAAGGCATATATGAAAAATCCAACCATCACCTCAAGTGAGCTGATGAAGTACATAAAGGGACCGGATTTCCCGACTGGTGGAATAGTTGTCAATCAGGATGAGCTTATTAATATCTATGAGACCGGAACAGGAAAGATCCGCATCAGAGGAAAGGTGGAGTTTGAAAAAGGCAAGGGCGGCAGGGATCGCCTTGTCATCACCGAGATACCGTATACCATGATCGGTGCAAACATCGGAAAGTTCTTAAATGATGTGGGTTCACTGGTAGAAAACCGCAAGACCACGGATATCGTCGATATCTCAAACCAGAGTTCGAAGGATGGAATAAGGATCGTTATAGAGTTGAAGCGCGGTGCTGACGCAAAGGCGCTTGAGAATCTTCTTTATAAAAAGACGAGACTGGAGGACACATTCGGAGTAAATATGCTTGCGGTCGCAGACGGCAAGCCGGAGACCTTGTCTCTTGCCGATGTGATAAGACATCACGTAGACTTCCAGTATGAGTTAAACACCAGAAAATATACGACCCTCCTTGAAAAGGAAAAGGCAAAGAAAGAAATTCAGGAAGGTCTCATTGAAGCCTGCGATATTATCGACCTAATTATAGAGATAATCCGTGGTGCGAAGAGTGTAAAGGATGCAAGGCATTGCCTTATGACCGGCGAGACCGACAAGATCAAATTCAGATACGAGGGCTCACAGATCGATGCAAAGAACCTCTCGTTTACCGAGAGACAGGCAAACGCAATCCTTGATATGAGACTTGCAAAGCTGGTGGGTCTTGAAATCGAAGCTCTTATGAAGGAGCACGAAAAGACCATAGAAAACATAAACACATACACCGATATTCTCGAGAATCGCTCGTCTATGGCGAGAGTCATCATAAAAGAGCTCGACTCTTACAAAAAGAAATACGGACAGGAGAGAAGAACACTCCTTGAGAATGCCGAGGAGATCGTGATCGAAGAAAAGAAGATCGAGGAGGCAGACATAGTATTCCTCATGGATCGATTCGGTTATGCCAG
>CAJOQF010000024.1 GCA_905236295.1 uncultured Eubacterium sp.
GGCAAAAATCTCTCCGTCTTTCGGGCTTCCCACTACTGTCCCATAATGCACAGGTATAGCAACGCTTGGTCTTATGGTATTCACAAGTTCTGCCGCCTTCTTGGCATCCATAGTATAAGTGCCGCCGATCGGAACAAGTGCAATATCACATTTGACCGCCTTGGCTTCCTTGGTTGCGTCGGTATCTCCAGCAATATAAATTCTCTGACCATCTACACGAAGGATATAGCCAACCCACTCGGCTGATTTCGGATGAAAGGGCTTTAATGTGTTGTATGCAGGAATAGTCTCAAACTCAAGTCCACTGATTTCCCGGTACACACCCGGTTTAACGGTCTCAATCTTCCCCACTATTCCAGATACTTCCTGTGTCTTGCCCACCATCTTCTCTGGTATCACCAGAACAGTATCTGCCTTGCTTACCTTATTGATATCCTCTGGCGAAAAATGATCATAATGGTCATGTGTAATAAGAACAAAATCAGCATCTTTCGGTTCGACTTTCATCTGGAAGGGATCAATGTAGACATTCCCCACTCTGGTGAGGATTCGGATGCTGTTCTGTGTAAATACTTCAATATTCTTTGTCATAGATCTTTCTCTCCCACAATATGAAATTCTTTCGTCACTGGGTCGAACTCAGCAACCCTCGTGCTACCTATGAGATGCTTGTTCATCCGATAATAGTATTCAGCAAGTGTTTCATCTCTTTTCTCATGTGTTGCTTGTAGCATAACAATATACTTCTCATAGCTTTCCGGAAGAAATGACAGATAGAAAGCGGCCTCATTCGTAAATCCCATCTTTGCACTTGGAACATTACCGGTCACAGTCCAGGTATAACACTTACACTCTATAGCTATGGAATTATCTCCAGATACAATATCAAACTTATGATCCTTTTTATTAGTCTCAGATGTGCCTATTGGTATTTTCTTCTCCGTAACAAAAGGCATATTATATTTTTCACGAAACCAGTCTGCAACAGCATTTTGAAAATTAGCTCCGATTATAGGGTTCTCTGAATTTAAGTTCATTTTTTTCTCCTCGACCATGGCGATAAATCCATATACAATTTATCCAGAGCATCAGCGTTCAGCTTTTCGTTTCGAATTGAATCTATCAGTTCTTCCTGTCTTGGTTGTCCAAGCGTCAACCTATAAATAGCCAATATATCAATCAACCTCTCATATCTGGCCATATCATTACTGAAGGGATACATTGGTACAATTCTTTCAATTCTTCTCGTGTACGGGAAATCATCCGGTAAACACCAAAATGGAACAAGATCCGAATGACTGCCCTTCAGCTCACGAGCATTGCTCATGATAGTTTCCCAGACAGGCTGTTCTTCACTTAGACCCTGACTCCCATATTTGCTTTCCGCAAGATTCTGCCTGATCGCATGGCACAGATACCTGTTAATCCTTCCCTCTCTTTGTTCAAGATCAATCGGATTAGATGGGAGGTTCCAATGCATAATCTTTCTGGCATAGTAATGAAAATCCAACCCTTCTTGACCGATGGATGTGGTTGCTAAAACAAAAGGCCTGAAAGGAGAATTAAAGGCCTTTCTGATATTCTCTGTTCTTTGAACTGCCTGTTCACTAATCTTTGCATTATAGTATCCAACCGCGAAATGAGTTCGCAGTCTGATACTCTGTTTTGACTGCCCTTTTACAGTTTCTCTCGTATCAATCTGGATACTTGCAGTACTTACAAATCCCTCCCTTATTGCTTTCACAAGCCGTTCCCCTTCTTCAGCCAGCACAAATGCATACTCATCCAATACTGCTTGCAAATTACCTTCTACGCAATATCTCATTACCTGCTCGTAATATACAGAGTTCTCTCCATACAGAGTCCGAAGGATTCCAGCAGATTCCGGCTTATTAAATAGCGAAACAAAGGCTTTAGCCACTTCCTCTGCATAGATATAAGCCTCTTCATGATCACCAAACAGTCTCAAGGCGCAATTAGCTGGTGAACCTATCGCCAGATCAGTCAAAAAATCCTCTATGCCGTTTGGCACACCCGCAAAATTCTCTGTTTCAAGACCATCTAAAACATGTAAAAGAGCCACTATGTTATCTGCACTTCGTGGAACATTTCTCGTATACCCACGCTCACGGATACCTTTTAATAGTCCTCTAACTCCTCGCTTTATCTCATCACGAATAGTATTGATTGAACTACCAAGGTGTTTAATCGGATGATACAGATCGGCAAGCGTTCTGCATGGTGTTATACATAACTGCAGATTACCTAGTGTATTGACACGTTGATAATTGAACTATTGTACAACCTATGTTAAACTGTAATTGTTGATGATAACAGTATATACGGAGGTTA
>CAJOQF010000025.1 GCA_905236295.1 uncultured Eubacterium sp.
AATCTGTTTGAATATGTCTCTAATGTTTCTCGTCTTGCACCCGGGCGAGCAGCCGATATAGCATCTGCAGCCTGAACAAGACATGCGATAAGTGACTCCGGTTCGACATCTCCGTGATGAGCCTCAACCGCATTGATAATAATCGGTGCCTCTTTATACTTTCTACAAAGTTCAACACCGAGCTGGATATGTGAGCCTTCCATCTCATGATCTACTGCTTTACCTATATCGTGCAGTAATCCGGCTCTTTTTGCAGTTCTTACGTCAACTCCAACTTCAGCTGCCAAAAGTCCTGACAACTGAGCTACCTCTATGGAATGCTTTAATGCATTCTGACCGAAACTTGTTCTAAAGCGCATCTTGCCCAAAAGACGTACAAGCTCGGGATGTATTCCATGAACACCAACTTCGAGAGTCGCAGCCTCACCTTCTTCACGCATCTTTGTCTCAACCTCTTTCTGAGATTTCTCAACAAGTTCTTCGATACGAGCCGGGTGGATACGACCGTCAACTATAAGTTTTTCGAGGGCTATACGAGCAACCTCTCTTCTGACAGGATCAAATCCTGAAAGGATAACCGCTTCCGGAGTATCGTCGATAATAAGATCGACTCCGGTGAGTGTTTCGAGGGTTCTGATGTTACGACCCTCGCGTCCGATGATACGACCTTTCATATCATCGCTCGGAAGCTGTACAACGGAAATCGTTGTCTCGGAAACATGGTCAGCCGCACATTTCTGTATAGCGGTAACTATGTATTCCTTAGCCTTTTTATTGGCTTCCTCTTTGGCTTTGTTTTCAAGTTCTTTGACAAGCTTTGCAGCGTCAAGCTTGACATCTTCTTCAACAGTTTTTAATAGAAAATCTTTTGCTTGTTCGGAGGTAAATCCAGAGATTCGTTCCAGTTCCTGTACTTCCTGATCATGAAGCCTATCAACCTCAGCCTGTTTTTTCTTTAACTGCTCTTCTTTAGAATTGTAGCTCTGTTCTCTTCGCTCGATATTCTCGAGTTTCTTGTCAAGATTGGCTTCCTTCTGCTCAATACGACGCTCGTTTCTTGAAATCTCGGATCTTCTCTCCTTGATTTCTTTGTCAAGATCGTTCTTAAGCTTGATGGACTCCTCCTTGATCTCCAGCATCGACTCACGTTTCTTTGACTCTGCGGTTTTTACCGCATCATCTATGATCTCTCTCGCTTTGGTCTCAGCGGAACCTATGGTATTATCCGCTGATTTTTTAAGTGCATTTTTTGTAAGCAGATGTGAGAGCGCAGCAGCGACAACCCCTACAATAACAGCTACGATAACAGTTATTACTTGTGGTGTCACAGGAGCACCTCCTTTTTTAAATTTTCAAATTACAACATTTTGATTATATAAATTTTTAACATTTATGTCAATAGTCAGCTTTTGCCCTGTCCATTGCCTTTAGTATATCGCTCGTCTTATATCCTTTTCTCATAAGAAATGAATATATCCTGTAGCGTTCCTTTTCATCATCCGCCACTTCGACAAAATGCTTTTTTTCAAGCCACTTCATAATCTGCGATTCCTCGTCAATCGCTTCGGATTCCTCAAAAGCAGCCGCTATGGTCTCCTTGTCTGCTCCTCGTTTTATGAGATCCTGCTTTATACGGATCCTGCTCTTTGATGATGAGTTATAATCAATAAAATTAAGGCAATAGCGCATGTCGTCAATATAATGATATGACTTTACATATGCTATTGCCTCTTCGATATCCTCTTCGGAATATTCACTCTTTTTTAACTTCTCTCGCAGCCGCCCTTCCGTCATGTCCTGCTTTTCGAGAAGATGCATGGCGCGCGCTACGGCGCGCCTTGTCGTATCCTCTCTCATTTTCAGCTGTCTCCTTCGGGAGCATCAACTGCGCCATCTATACCGGCATCCTCTGCCGACTCCCCGGCGCTTCCATCAAGGTGATAGTGCGCTCTCACCTTTCGCTCTATCTCCTCCATTATCTTCGGATTCTCTCTAAGGTAAAGTTTGGCGTTCTCACGTCCCTGACCTATCTTATCTCCGCCATAAGCATACCACGCTCCGGATTTGTTGATGACATCTATCTCCGCTGCCAGGTCAAGGATATCTCCTTCTCTTGAAATTCCCTCGCCAAACATAATATCGAACTCTGCTTCCTTGAACGGCGGCGCAACCTTGTTCTTTACGATCTTGACTCTGGTGCGGTTTCCAATCACCTCGCCGCTGCTCTTTAGAGTCTCGCATCTTCTGACTTCCATACGGATTGATGAGTAGAACTTAAGCGCTCTACCACCTGTGGTCGTCTCAGGATTACCGAACATAACTCCAACTTTTTCACGAAGCTGGTTGATGAAGATAACAATACAGTTGGACTTTGAGATAACACCGGTAAGCTTTCTGAGTGCCTGTGACATAAGTCTCGCCTGGAGTCCGACATGGGAATCGCCCATATCACCATCAATCTCCGCCTTTGGAACAAGGGCAGCTACCGAGTCTACTATAACGATGTCAACCGCGCCCGAACGGACCATAGTCTCTGTGATCTCTAATGCCTGCTCTCCGTTGTCCGGCTGTGAAATATAAAGATTGTCTACATCTACACCTATATTCTTTGCATATGTAGGATCAAGCGCATGCTCTGCATCGATAAAGCCGGCTATTCCTCCGCGCTTTTGCACTTCTGCGACCATATGAAGCGCAACCGTGGTCTTACCACTGGACTCAGGTCCGTAAACTTCCACAACTCTTCCCTTCGGGATACCGCCGAGTCCGAGCGCAATATCAAGGCTCAATGATCCTGTCGGTATGGTCTCTATGCTCATATCAGCCACGGAATCTCCGAGCTTCATAACCGAGCCCTTTCCGTACTGTTTCTCTATTTGAAGTATCGCTACGTCTAATGCTTTTAATTTATCTTCTCTTGTAGTATCCTTTGCCATAATGTTCTCCTTGTTAACAAACTTATGTTCGATTCGATTATTATACTATTACACGCATCTCTAAAAGTCAATAGTTTTTTCGAACTTTTGTTCTGTTTTTGTTCTATTAACGGTAACTATGGAAAAATACCTGAATCCGGCTAAGATATTTCGGATTCTATCACATATTTCCAAATTCGGCAAGCTTGAGACCCTCGTTACGGTCAAGAGTCATTCCTACGCTCCACTCATTCACAAACAACAGGAGATAATTTCCCTTCAGATCCTGAACTTTTCTCATGTCACTTGTGCCGGTGAGCTTATCTATATCGACCTCGCTCTCTATCCAGCGAATATACTCATACGGAAGATTCTCAAGATGAATATCCACGTTGTACTCATTTTCAAGTCGGTACTTCAATACATCAAACTGCAGCACGCCCACAACTCCGACTATTATCTCCTCCATACCGGTGCCGACCTCTTTGAAGATCTGGATGGCACCCTCCTGGGCAATCTGGTTGATACCTTTCACAAATGCTTTACGCTTCATGGTATCATCCTGTCTGACCCTTGCAAAATGCTCCGGCGCAAATGTAGGGATTCCCTGGAATCTGAACTTTTTCCCGCTCTTTATTATCGTGTCACCGATCGAGAATATGCCCGGATCGAATACTCCGATTATATCCCCGGCATAGGCCTCCTCAACTATATGACGCTCTGATGCCATCATCTGCTGAGGCTGGGAAAGTCTCATCTTCTTGTCCGAGCCCTGAACATGAAACACTTCCATTCCGGCCTCGTATTTTCCGGAGCAAATGCGCATAAACGCAACCCTGTCGCGGTGCGCCTTGTTCATATTTGCCTGAATCTTAAATACGAACGCTGAAAATTCTTCGTCGAACGGATCGATCGTTCCGATATCAGCAGTTCTCGGAAGCGGCGATGTAGTCATCTTGAGGAAATGTTCAAGAAATGTCTTCACACCGAAGTTTGTGAGGGCTGAGCCGAAAAATACCGGTGTAAGCTCACCCTTTGAGACCAGCTCCTGATCAAACTCTGCGCTTGCACCATCCATAAGCTCTATCTCGTCAAAAAGGGTCTCCTTCTGCTCAGCAGTAATAAATTCATCGATCTTCGGATCATCCATCGAAAGTTCAACAAACTCTCCCTCTTTTGTTCCCTTCAATGTGTCCGAAAACATAAGCACATTTTTTGTATTGCGGTCATAGACTCCACGGAAATTCTTTCCGGAACCTATAGGCCAGTTTATAGGGCAGGTGGCAATACCAAGCTCCTTTTCTATCTCATCCAAAAGCTCGAAAGTATCGTTGGCGTCCCTGTCCATTTTGTTTATGAACGTAAATATCGGTATATGTCGCATGACACATACTTTAAAAAGCTTTCTCGTCTGCGCCTCGACACCCTTCGAACCGTCAATCACCATGACAGCCGAATCGGCTGCCATAAGTGTTCTGTATGTATCCTCCGAGAAATCCTGATGTCCCGGTGTATCAAGGATGTTTATACAATAACCATCATAATTAAACTGCAACACCGAAGAAGTGACAGAAATTCCTCTCTCCTTTTCTATCTCCATCCAGTCGGAGACCGCATGTCTGGCAGTAGCCTTTCCCTTTACGGATCCGGCGAGATTTATGGCGCCTCCGTACAGCAAAAATTTCTCCGTAAGCGTGGTCTTTCCGGCATCCGGATGTGAGATTATGGCAAATGTGCGTCGTTTTTCTATTTCTTTCCTTAAATCAGACATTTATACTCTCCGTTTTCTACAACAACGATTTTCCGTCAAGCGACTCATCCACACCCAAAAGCTTAAGGGTCGTAGCCGCAATATCAGCAAATGTATCTCTGGTTTTAAAATCTTTTCCTACCGGTATGGCATCTCCGTACATCACAAACGGAGTGTACTCCCTCGAATGGTCGGTCGAAGGCGTGCTCGGATCGCAACCGTGATCAGCAGTGATCATAAGCACATCATCGCTTTTTAGCTTTGCGATAATATCCGGCAGCTTGTCATCAAAATATGCCAGGGCTTTTGCATACCCATCCACGTCATTGCGATGTCCGTAGAGCATGTCAAAATCAACAAGGTTCACAAAACACAGACCGTTAAAATCCTTATCCATATACTCCAGAGTCTTATCGATTCCATCCGGATTTCCTGTAGTTCTCACGAACTCAGTGATACCCTTTCCGGCAAAAATATCATTGATCTTGCCGACTCCGATCGCATCCATTCCCCTGTCTTTAAGAACATCGAGCATGGTTGTCTTCGGCGGTTTAAGGGAGAAATCGTGGCGATTTGAAGTTCTCGTAAAATTACCCGGTTCTCCTATAAAAGGTCTTGCTATGACTCTGCCGACCCCATGTTTACCCTTAAGGATCTCTCTGGCGATCTCACAGTATTTGTAAAGAGTCTCTACCGGAACCACATCCTCGTGTGCGGCAATCTGGAATACCGAATCCGCTGATGTATAAACGATCAGTTTGCCGGTCTCCATATGCTCCTTTCCATATTCCTTTATAACCTCTGTGCCGGAATAAGGTTTGTTTACAAGCCATCCCCTTCCGGTTCGTTTCTCAAACTCATCCATAACCTCAGCCGGAAATCCATCAGGATAGGTGGGAAGCGGGTTCGGAGAGATCATTCCTGCGATTTCCCAGTGACCGATCGTCGTGTCTTTTCCCTTTGACGCCTCTCTCATTCGGGCTACGGCTCCGTCGAAACTATCCGAAGCGCCAACCGGATTATCGGCGGCATCCAAATCTTTTACTCCATCTATATTAAATAACCCAAGCTTTTTCATATTAGGCATGGAAAAATATTCGCTCTTCATACACGCAGCAATAGTGTTGCTGCCTTCATCTTTAAATTCTGCAGCATCCGGCATTTCACCTATACCGAAGCTGTCCAAAACGATCAAAAAAATTCTTTTCACTCTATTCATATTCGCCTCACAAGAAGAAATCTGCTACTGAAAACCAGCGGCAGATTTCTGTTGATGTTATATATTAGCGTTGTCACTTCGACAAACTCAGTGACTGTAAAAAGGTTAAACCTTATACCATCGGCTTGAGATCATCAGAGATGATAAGCTTAGCCTCTGTAGCTTCCTGAATCTGCTCTACAGTAAACTCAGGATTGTACTCTGTAAGTACAAGACCCTTGTCTGTTACTTCCATAACGCCCATCTCGGTAACGATGAGGTTAACCTGTCCCTTTGCAGTAAGTGGAAGTGTGCACCGCTTAAGGATCTTCGGAGCACCCTTCTGTGTATGCTCCATAGCAACGATAACCCTCTTAGCACCTACAACGAGATCCATAGCTCCGCCCATTCCAGGAACCATCTTTCCAGGAATGATCCAGTTTGCGATGTCTCCGTTCTCAGCAACCTGAAGAGAACCAAGTACAGTTGCGTCTACATGTCCGCCTCTGATGATAGCGAAAGATGTAGCTGAATCAAAGAACATACCATCCTTTGCGATACCTGCCGGCTGTCCGCCTGCATTAACGATGTAATCTTTGTCCGGATTGCTCTCGTCTACTGAATCAAGACCGATGAATCCGTTCTCTGACTGAAGTGTGATTGTGATAGAAGGATCAACATAATCAGGCACCATAGTCGGAAGACCTATACCTAAGTTTACTACGTCTCCGTCGTGGAGCTCTTTAGCTACACGCTTTGCGATAAAAGGTTTGATTTCGCTCTTTTCCATGTTATTAATCCTCCTTTACTACCAAATAATCTACATAAACATGTGGAGTCTCAACATACTCCGGTCCGATCTCGCCGGCCGGAACTATCTTTTCAACTTCAACGATAGTTATGTCTGCTGCAGCTGCGATAAGCATATTGAAGTTTCTTGTAGAACCCTTGTAGCGAAGGTTTCCTGTCTCGTCTGCCTCGTAAGCCTGAACTATTGCAACATTTCCTCTTATCGGTTTCTCAAGAAGATACTCTTTTCCGTCAACTTCGATTGTCTGCTTTCCTTCGAGAGTAGTCGGTGATGAAGAATCAGCTACGATAGTACCAACTCCGGTAGGTGTAAGGATTCCGCCAAGACCAGCTCCGCCTGCACGGATCTGCTCTGCCAATGTACCCTGTGGCTGAAGCTTGAGCTCCATCTCGCCCGAGTTGAACTGCTCAGCACACTCCTTGTTAAGTCCAACGTGAGTAGCTATAAGTCTCTTTATCTGATGTCTAGCCATCAGTCTACCTGTTCCTTCGTTCTGGAATCCTGCATCGTTACATACAACTGTAAGATTCTTAGCTGTAACTTCGTTGCAGATGCTCTTAGCTGTTCCGTTTGTCATGAAGCCACCGATAAGTACGGTATCGCCGTCTTTAACAAGAGCGCCGGCTTCTTTTGCAGAAATCACTTTTGTTTTTGCCATGATGATCCTCCTAAATATATTTTGAAATATAAATTAGCGATAATATCGCCATTCCATAATGTATCACTTTTATTAGAAAATATCAATCCTATTTATATATAATTTTGAACACCGTGCCTATCGTCTATGCTAAAAATGTCATCCCTAAAACAAGAAGTTTTTAGACACAAAAAAAAGACACCATGGCTTAAATTCATAAATCACAGTGCCTTTGCTATTGATAATATAATACTAATTTAATATCACTATAAAGTCAACTGTCTGTTCATAAATATTAATATTTTGTTAACTTTGTCAAAACATTTGAGCTTTTCGGATCATTTTTGTGCATTATATCCAATACCGGTATTCCCCCTTGACATCGGCAATCCATATATAGTATATTGTCTTAGTCGGTTCTAATCGATAAGCTGATGTGGCACAGTCGGTAGCGCGCATCCTTGGTAAGGATGAGGTCGGCGGTTCAAGTCCGCTCATCAGCTTTAACAATATCAAAACGCTCCAATCTTTACAGATTCGGAGCGTTTTTTATTTCGTAGCTTATTCTATATTCATTTCCCTCTGCCTTAAGGCTTGCTTTGGCTCCCGAAACAATTGGTATTGCCGGTGGAAGATGGCCAAGATCCGCATCGAACATAATCGGAACATTGTGATGTTTTATGATTTCAAGCACTGCCGTAAATCTATCCAATCCCATAAACTCTTCGTCATAATGAAGCGGTCTTCCGATGATAAATCCGCTGCATTTATCGAACCATCCCGCATTCTCCAGGTGCCAGACTGTACGCCTTAAGTCCATCATGTTGAGATCGCAGCTCTCCAAAAACCACAAAATACCATCATTTCCGTATTTTTCATTGAATTTTGCCACTTTATCGAACTTTGTTCCGACAAGATTGTTAAGACAGTCCAGACACCCTCCGAGCAATCGTCCGCTCATGGTGAGGGAATCAACCTTTTTATTTCCTATATATAATCTGCGTACGCTTTCCTCCGTGACATTGTAGGGTGCAAGGGGATTCTCCTCGGTCTTTAGAGACTCGCGCTCCCACTTACCGTAACTGCTAAACTCTGTTTTATTACCTCTTATCAGGTCAAACGCATCCTCTATCGCCTGATGCCATTGCTCCATTCCGAAAGTCGGCGCGCACGGTCCGTAAACACTCGCCGTATCGCAGAGCGTGTTAAGGAGGAACGTAAGATTTGTGTTGTCCGAATAACCCATAAACCACTTTGGTTTAGATGCTTTGATCGCCTCAAAATCCACGAACGGAAGATCCTCACACATAAGCTCCCCTCCACCACACGAGAATACAACATCGGACATATCATTTTTAAAGAAAAGATTGATCTCGTCCGCACACTGTTGTGGCGTACTGCTGATCCCGATCCCGTCTCCGGCATACGCATTCGGTCCGTCGATAGTCGAGTATCCCATATCGACAAATTTTCTTTTGGCATTGTCAAATGCGCTCTTATAAGGTTCTATATTACAGCCAAACGACGGCGCTATAAATCCCAAGCGTCCGCCGTCTGTCAAAAATTGCGGGTATCTCATTAAACACTCCTCATCTTGTATCCGTATCTGTCAAAGTAAAAGCCGAGCTTTTCATTTATCTTTCTGATAAGAGTACCGTCAAGCGGTCTGTACTTATTGGTCTTGTACCCGGACATTGAGTTGATGTATTCCTCAAAATAAGGTTTTGCATTTTCAAATCCGTCGAGCTCGAGCTGATCATATATCTTTTCAAGATAATACATAGGATCTTTTATAAAATCCTCGTATTTGATATCTATCCTGTCACACTCCGGCATCTCATAGAATTCGACGAACATTTTCTTGTATATTCTCGCAATGAGATCGATCAATGTGTTTGTCATAAACTCTTCGCTCGGTGGCTCGGAGAGGGATAATAATCCCATCTCTTTTTTAAACATATTCATGGTCGAGGCCACAACCGTATACGGCTCCCTGTATATATTGATAAACTTTGCTCCGGGGTAAGTCTTTTTGAGCTTTCTGATGCGACAGGTATTTTCCGGGCTCTTTAGCATAAGCTGCTTGCCCTTTTCGAGATATGTGGCTTTTTTCAGAATATAGTCATAAGCCTCACTCCACTCCTGTTGCCTTTCCTCAGTCTGTTCATCTATAAAAGCAGTCTCAATAAACTTTGTTCCGTTACCCTTATCCGGGAAAACAAGCATGTGACTTATTGCCTGGGTAGAGATTGTCGCCTGCGCAAAAACCTCCTCCATCGGAAGATCCAATGTATAATCAAGATTATCCATCGGGCGTGCCTCTTTTAACAGATGCCTCTCCACCCGTCTTAACATCGGACGCATAAGAATACAATTGTTAAACGAAACCGTCTTCAGCGGATCAAACCAGCCAAACTGCGGATCACGGCTCAGGATATTCTGCAAGAATGTAGTGCCGGTACGCCAATGTCCGACTACATAAAGCGGATCCTTTGTAATCTTTGTCTTTTTTATCCTTCTGTCATACAAGAGTTTTTCAAGGCTTGCCGGAATTGACAGCATAAATGTCACAATCGAAATAAATCTGACCTGATCCTTCTTGTCCGGGCTGACACGATTTTCCTTCAGGAGCCTTTTCCAGTTTTTATAACTGCACCCCAACATATTGTGAGATAAATTCAATTTATGCTTTTTCATGATCTTAAACACTCACGCTTCTTCAATAATTAATTAGAAATGATTGCTTACACGTTAAATTTAAAGAGAATCACATCGCCGTCTTTTACGACATACTCTTTTCCTTCCATTCCCACAAGACCTTTCTCGCGTGCTGCGGCAAGTGATCCGTTCTCCATAAGAGCCTCATAGCTCACTACCTCAGCCTTGATAAAGCCTCTCTCAAAATCGGTATGGATCTTACCTGCCGCCTGTGGAGCCTTGGTGCCCTCTTTGATGGTCCAGGCCCTGCACTCATCCTCGCCGGCTGTAAGGAAAGATATCAATCCAAGCAGAGAATAGCTTGCAGAAATAAGCTTATCAAGTCCCGATGAAGAAAGTCCTAATTCCTCCAGAAATTCTGCCTTCTCATCATCCTCAAGCTCGGAAATCTCCTGTTCTATAGAGGCGCAGATCACAAACACTTCAGAGCCCTCATCCGCTGCGATCTTTCTAACCTTTGCAACAGCTTCATTTGATGCTCCGTCGTCAGCGAGATCATCCTCGGAAACATTAGCCGCGTAGATAGTCTTCTTTGATGTAAGAAGATTGTATCCGGCATACCATTTCTGCTTATCCTCATCATCCGGGAGCTCGAAAGTTCTCGCCATCTTTCCGTCTTCAAGGTGTGCCTTTACAGCTTCCAAAAGCTCAAGCTCCTTCGCGAGAACCTTGTCCATCTTTGCCTGCTTTGCAACCTTCGCGATCCTTCTGTCCAAAATCTCTATATCAGAAAAGATAAGTTCGAGATTGATAGTTTCGATATCGCGGGCCGGATCAACGCTTCCATCCACATGGACAACATTTGTGTCCTCAAAGCACCTGACAACATGGACAATCGCGTCAACCTCTCTGATATTTGCAAGGAACTGATTTCCGAGCCCCTCACCCTTGCTTGCGCCCTTTACAAGTCCGGCGATATCAACGAACTCGATAACCGCCGGTGTGACCTTCTTTGTATTATAAAGCTTTCCAAGTTCCTCTATTCTCTTGTCCGGAACTGCCACGACTCCCACGTTCGGATCTATAGTACAGAACGGATAGTTTGCGCTCTCCGCC
>CAJOQF010000026.1 GCA_905236295.1 uncultured Eubacterium sp.
ATCATCGAAAACCTCCAAAGCGCATTGGAAAGTTTCCAGGAATTGAAAGCACAGTTGAGACAAGAAATTATGTAGTAGCGATCGTTTTTCTTAATTAAACTGCTGGCGCAATACCGTTATTGTCTCGCAATACAGACATACCCAAGACAAATAAGATGAACCCATGGATTCGAACCAGGGATAAACACAACGTGAACATGGTAGAATAGCAGTTACGCAAGAAAGTAGTGCGCTTGGACTAATCTCAAGCTATATTATGTGTTATCGCTAAGAATCTCAATATTGGGAAAGCTGTAATTTTTTTGCCTCCCCTATTGAGGACAGCAGAGCACTGTAGAACGGTTTGATATATTGTTGCCGCCGTGCGATAAGTTAAATTAAGTGATACGAGGTTGAGTAATGGAGGAGCAAATTAAAATGCTTGATTTAATAGATGAATCCATGTCAGTTTTTACAGATGCAGATGTAAACAATGAGCAGGAAGAAGATGTTTCCAAAAATGGGATTGATTCCATCAGCCAAATGGCTATTTCGGGAACAGACTGGACAGCGGAAACTATTGTTCGTCAGATAAAAAAGAGAATATTATTCTTGATCCGGATTTTCAGAGGCGTGAAGCGTGGACCGCCACAAAAAAGAGTCGTTTTATCGATTCACTTATTTTAGGGTTTCCCATTCCGCAGATTGTTCTTGCCGAGTCGCGTGAAAAAAAGGAAGATTTATTGTAATAGATGGCAAGCAGCGTCTTCTAAGTCTTCTGCGATTTATGCGAGAAGACGCTTCTAAGCCACACACACTGAAACTGCGTGGCTTGGAAGTAAAAACTGAATTGAATGGTAAGACGTTTGAACAAATGTTAGCGGAAAACCTGGATGCCGATATTGATGCACCTTCAAATCAGCCCATACGCACTATTGTCGTTAAGAATTGGCCTTCTGTTGAAGTGCTATATTTAGTATTTCTCCGTCTAAATACTGGTAGCGTCAAGCTGTCACCGCAAGAATTACGTCAAGCACTTTATCCTGGAGAGTTCATTAGATTTGCTAATACAGCTGCTACAGAATCCAATGGAATTAAACGGATCCTTCGATTAAAAAAGGATGAGTTGGATTTTCGGATGCGTGATGTCGAAATACTTATTAGATATATGGCATTTCAGTTTTTCGCTGACCAGTATCGCGGTAGTATGCAACTGTTTCTTGACAAGTTATGTGAGCAGTTAAACAAGGACTGGAGTATAAAAGAAGAAGACATACGAAAAAAGGCTCAAGAATTTGAATCCGCAATGGAGTGTGTATACAAGATTTTTGGCAATAATGCCTTCAATAAGTTCAAAGACGGAAAATATGAGTCAAAAATCAATCGCGCTATAATGGATGTAATGCTCTATTACTTCTCCATCGATAATATTAGAAATGCATAAGTTGACAAGACTGAGGCTATTTGTAAAGCTTTTGAAAAACTATGCACAGAAGATGAACAGTTCCTTGATGCTATAGAACAAACGACAAAAAGCATGATTTCTGTTACCAATAGGTTTAAGAAATGGGCTGAGCCTTTGGCTACTTGCATTTCTGTTCATGTTGAGTCTCCTTTTTAAGAAAGTGTATAGATAGATATGAGGCACACCAAGCATTATTCGCTTTTGATAAAGCGAAACAAAGAGTTAAAGAAAGCTTTACTTCCCCAAAAGCATTCACCAACTGGCAATTACAAAAAATCTACTTATGAGCGCGTTTTAGGATATAAACTGCTAATTCATGCTGAGCTTGAATACTACTTTGAAGAAGTCGTGAAAAGCATCATTACAAATGTGAAAGATAAATGGGATAATCAGCATGAGGCTACCCCAACGCTTATTGCTCTTATGGCTTATTGTACAAAAGATTTTGTTTCTATACCAGAACATACAACAGACCAGCATGTCAATGTAGACTTAAATAAAAGGGTGAATACTGCCTATACCGAGCATCATAGATACATATCAGCGAGCAATCATGGTATTAAAGAAAAAAATATTCTCGCTCTATTTTTGCCAGTTGGCATTACTATTGATGAGATAGATAATAATCTGCTGATTGCATTGGATAGTTTTGGTTCTGAGCGAGGAGCAATCGCTCATCAGACAAAAGCCAAACAATGTATCACACCTGATGATGTCGAAGCGTCAGTAAATAATATTCTCTCATTGTTAAGTCCTTTTGACGAAAAGCTTGTGAATGATTATGATATTTAGGACATGCGCTAATATAACTATATGAATCCATACAGATTATAATGATGCTTTTCTAAGCACTGCCTATCGGCAAAGAATTCAAAAATGAAGTCGTATTTTTCCGCCCTAATCGACTGTCATATGTTCATAATGGGAAGTTCTTTGAAAAAAGAAGAAAACACCCTTGACAAATCCCTTCTCAGCGGAAAATACTTCGTCAGTATATGTCAGATAATAATATCTTTGTATATGACGAATATGTTGATGACGGTGTGAGTGGCACAACCTTTGAGCGCGACGATTTCAAGCGTATGATGGAGGATGTGGACAGCGGGAAAGTCAACTGCATTATCACAAAAGACCTGTCCCGTTTTGGTCGAGATCATATCATGGTCGGCTATTATCTGGAACTTGATTTTCCGTCACGCGGTATTCGTTACATTGCCGTCAATGACAATGAAGATACCAATAACGGCCTGAGCGATTTAGCGAAAATCAATACGGTTTTTAATGAGTGGTTCGCAAAAGATACCAATCGTAAAGTCAGAGCA
>CAJOQF010000027.1 GCA_905236295.1 uncultured Eubacterium sp.
CTGTTGATGCACCGTTTGAATTGGCTATAAAGCCATACTCTGACGAAGCTTTATGCAAAATGAGGCATCGAAGTGACGAGATAAGAATAGAAGATACCAAAAAAGGGGGCTGTTCAAACAGTGTACTGTGCCGACCCCCTTTTTTTATCGTTTTTCTTTCATGTCATAGTTGACATCTTCGTCGATCATCTGAAGCATTATATCTGCGATTGCAGGATCGAACTGGGTACCCTTGCCTTTTTCTATCTCGGCTCTTATTACTGCCTGAGGAAGGGCTCGTCTGTAGCTTCGGTTTGAACTCATTGCGTCGTAGCAATCTGCAACACAGATTATGCGGGCGTATTCCGGAATTTCTTCTCCGGCAAGTCCATCGGGATAGCCTTTGCCGTCGTAGCGCTCGTGGTGCCAGTGGGCACCGACTGAGAGAGCGGGAAGCTCTGATATGGTAGCCAGGATCCTGGCACCCTGTGGCGAGTGATTTTTGATGGTTTCAAATTCTTCGTCCGTAAGCTTGCCCGGTTTATTTATTATGTCTTCAGGTATACTTACTTTTCCTACGTCGTGGAGTAATCCGGCATAGTAGATGTCCTGAATCTCGTCGCTGTTCTTATCCAATCGTTCGGCAATTTCCTTTGCATATAGGGCGACTCGTTCGGAATGGCCGTTTGTGTATTTGTCTTTCGCGTCAACTACGGTTGAGAGAGCATCAATAACTTGTTCCGAAAGGCGTACGACCTTAAGATTTCCCTGGATCAGGTCGTTTGCCATCTCCTGGAGCTGCCGCATGCTCTCAGCTTCTTTTGCCCTGTGGGAATTGATGATGCTGTATGCGATAAATACGGCTAGAGCGATAAGCAGAATCACAACCCCGGCCACGATACCGTTGATCATGAGCTTGGTATGCAGATCCTCCAAAAGATCAATGTTTGTGACTACAAGTACTGAATGCCAGTTGCCGGTAACCTTGTCGGTGAAGATGGTGCAATCCCTGCCGTCGATATTCGTTTTGATGATGTCATTGTCTGATTTGAGGATCTGAGTTATATAATTCTTAAGTATCCCATCGTGAAGGTAGTCCCTGCCGATTTCATTTTTTTCTGCGTGAGCAATCACAAGACCGGAATCACTCAGGACGAAGCTGTATCCTTTTCCGTTGATATTGGTATCTTCTACTATATCCTGTATGTGGCCGAGCTCAAGGTCGATGGAAACAACACTTTTCTTATCTTCGAGCAATTTGCTTATGGAAATGATCATGCCTCCGGTTTCCTCATCGAGATAAGGTTCTCCGAGGGAGACGGCACCGTCAGCTTCAACGGCGGATTTAAACCAGTCTCGTTCCTGCGGAACATAATCATCGGGGGGAGTCCAGAGATCATCCAGATATTCGCCATCGATAAATCCGTAGATCCCGGTGGAGTAATCGCCGAAGATGACCTTTTGTTTTTCGCTTTCCTGAGACATATATTTTAAGATCTCTTCGTGGCTTTCTCCCTCGTTTAGCATAAACTGTATAGTATCGGATGTGATAAGGAGAGTATCCTTGCCCATCAACAGATAGTTTTCGAGTGAGCGGGCGGAAGCCGTGATCCGGTTTGCTCCGATTTTGTCGATATCTGTGGATACGGCGTTATAATACGATTTGAAAGTGAAGCCGACCATAAAGATAAGCAGAGCAAAAATAGCGATTATAAGTATTACGTGTTTGACTGTACTCTTACTCTTCAAAAAAATCACCTCGTAGTAAAAATTACCTTATTATGTAGCAGAATTATATCACAATTGACCAAAAAGAAAAAGCATTGGGGGAATAATCTGTAAAAATGCCACAATAAAGATTTTTTGACAAATCCTACAAAAAATAAAAATATTAGATTTTGAGAATTGGAAACAACGCAAATGAAAGAAGGTATTTATCGTTATATAATTAACACATCTAATGAACATGTAAAAAATGCATGTGGATAATTACTGTACAACTGTAACCCGTAAATCAAACCGTATAGGGTAAGGAGGAATCGTGTAATGGCAAACACAGAAAACGGAAAAGTCCCCATAACTGAAGAGGACAAAAAGAAGAGCTATTTCAAATATTATTTGCAGGACATGGAACCATATGATCCGGCTAAAATGGAAGAGATGAGCAAAGGAATCTCTCCGGATGTAGCACTTCCATTCAAGGATAGAAACAGACTTTTTGAGCCTGGATATCTTGAGTCAGAGTTTGGCTGGTGCGTAATGCCGGATGGAACCGGATATGTTTCAAATATCACCAAGATGCCGGGTGTAACACCGGAGATGATGGATTGGTGGTTTGCATGGCATTCACTTGACGATCTCAGATACACAATCTGGGATCCGGAGGATCACTACTATGCAAGAACCATGAACCGTGCAAGAGCACTCGACAAGAGCCTCAGCTTAAGAGAGAGACTCTGGAATACAACACATGATATTCTTGAGGACACAGGCCTTGGACCTGAGGGACTCTACATCAACTTCAAGTATCCGGGAGATGTTGGATTTGATGCATCAAAGATCGGAACTGAAGCTTGTGCTACTCTTGTAGTAGGAAAAGGCCAGGGTAAGGGTCAGCCGCCTCTCGCAAGTGCTCCGACTATCATGACTCACTTCGTAAGAGAGATTGAAGGTGGAATAGAGCTTCGCAGCCGTTTCTGGATGGGTTGGACTTATGAGAACGGAAAAGACGTTAAAGCGCTTCCGGATGGAATGTTCATGCCGCCGATGGGACCGAAGTCACTTGCAATGCACAATGTTAAGGAGTTTACAAACCTCGCAGCAATACTTCCAAAGTTATATGCAGAGGAAAAGGATAACTTCTAATTAGGGTAGTGTCAAGTGACCTATGAAAGAATGAGCTGAAAGAAAAAGGCTCAAATGAACCTTGAAAACTGTAGATATTGATACCGAA
>CAJOQF010000028.1 GCA_905236295.1 uncultured Eubacterium sp.
AACATCGGCTGCGGATTCACGAAGAAGATCTGCGTGAACGTCAACCGCCTTTAATATACATGAGAGGATGAGCAGGAACTGCTTGTTCTCATGAGGGTTCTTGCCCGGCTCGAGCATGTTGATTCCGTCATCTGTAGTGAGGGACCAGTTGTCATGCTTTCCAGAACCGTTTACGCCCTTGAACGGCTTTTCATGAAGCAGGCACATAAGATCGTGTCTCTCAGCAACCTTCTTCAAGGTCTCCATGATGAGCTGATTGTGGTCAACCGCAACATTTGCCTCCTCGTAGATCGGTGCAATCTCATGCTGTGCCGGTGCAACCTCGTTGTGCTGGGTCTTTGCCGGGATACCAAGCTTCCAGAGCTCTACATTTACGTCCTTCATAAATGCTCCGACTCTCTCTCTGATGGCTCCGAAGTAGTGATCCTCAAGCTCCTGTCCCTTCGGAGGCATTGCTCCGAAAAGTGTTCTTCCGGTAAATACGATATCTTTTCTCTGCTTATACTTCTGCTTGTCTACTATAAAGTACTCCTGCTCCGCTCCTACCGAAGGTCTTACTCTCTTGGAAGTGGTGTTTCCAAAGAGTCTCAAAAGACGAATAGACTGCTCGTTTATAGCCTCCATCGAACGAAGAAGAGGTGTTTTCTGATCGAGTGCCTCACCGGTGTATGAACAGAACGCTGTCGGAATGCAAAGAATGGTACCTACTGCATCCTTTCTGACAAATGCCGGTGATGTACAATCCCATGTCGTGTATCCTCTAGCCTCAAATGTAGCTCTGAGTCCTCCCGACGGGAATGAAGATGCATCAGGCTCTCCCTTTATAAGCTCCTTACCTGAAAAGTTCATAAGAACCTTTCCGTTTTCCATCGGCGCGCTTATAAATGAGTCATGCTTCTCTGCGGTAACACCTGTAAGCGGCTGGAACCAGTGTGTAAAATGGGTTGCGCCCTTTTCAATCGCCCACTCTTTCATCTCATGTGCAATGACATCTGCGGTCTCAAGATCGAGTTCTTTTCCCTCTCTGATCGTCTCTTTGAGTTTCTGGTAAACCTTCTTCGGAAGACGCTCCTGCATCGTTGCGTCGTTGAAGACGTTCTCACCGTAAATGTCCGTTACCTTTATTACATCACTCATCTCATTCTCCTTTTTTCATATAATATTTTTTGGTATTATACCTTTTCTAACGCTATAAGGACCCTTTAACGCAGACAAGGGTGTCCCAAATATGGAACACCCTTGCTCACTATGTTCACATATTACTACTATCTTTTTTAAAATGCAAGCTAAAGTTTTTTAAATTTGTCACTTCGGCAAACTCAGTGACCGGAGACCGGCTAAATCTGTCACTTCGCCGGCACCATAAATTTGATGCGCTGCTTTAACATCTCTATTACGACCTTGTTGTGTCGTCCACCGTTCTCGCCGTCCCTTGTCCAGTTCGTGGCATACTTAAAGTCAAACGTAACCTTTGAAGATTTGAACTTGATCACCATATAATCGTTTGTGACCGGAATTATCATCTCGGCGACCGCACCGGAAAACTGCAGCGGTGAGTCCGGCTTCTTTATAAGGATCACCTCAAACATTCCGTCATCAAGGCTTACATTTTTTGCGAAATTCATTCGAACACCGGCAACGTATTTTGAGTTCGAGACCATTCCGTAGCAGAAATCCTCGTCGAGATGCACTTCCTCACTGTCAACTTTAATACGGATCCTGTCAAGTCCCTTGTATCGCTTGAAGCCCTCGAAAATATAGGCTCCGTGTCCGAGTATGCTCTTTAGCTCCTGACTGGTATCATAGGATATATCCGTGAGTGTGCCGAATGCAGCAACATATACAAACGGATGTCCGTTCATCGTGCAGATATCACACGGAAATTCCACTCCGTTTACCGCAACCTCAGCCGCCTTTCTCATGCGCTTCGGAATGCCGATGGAGCTGGCAAAATCACAGGTGGTTCCGCCCGGAATATATCCGAGAGGCACTTCGATATTGCCCTCTATCATACCTGCGACCGCCTCATCGAGTGTGCCGTCACCGCCGCTTACAACTATTCTGTCAAATTCGTTTCCGCGGTTTTTTATCTGTTCAAGGGCATCCCCCTGACATGCCGTCGGATGAAGCACTGCCTCATATCCCCCATTCTGTATGATCTGCAGTATGTCATACAACGCATTCTTTATCTGTCCCTTTCCCGAATAGGGATTATAAATAAACCATAACTTTTTCACTGCACCCTCCTTGTTCCTTTGAGTTCTTCCGATATTGAGATTATTTTTCTGAGTCTGTGGTTTACGCCAGACTTTCCTACCGGGGTACTTAAGTAATTTCCAAGTTCCGACAGTGGTGCTTCGGGATTCTCGATTCGCACAAGAGCTATCTCCTGGAGTCCTGGAGCCAGATAATCAAGCCCCACTGTTTTCTTGATGTATTCTATAGCTTCTATCTGTTTGACTGCCGCATTTACTGACTTTTTAATATTTGCAGTCTCACAGTTTACCACGCGATTTACATTGCCGCGCATGTTTTTTACAATGCGCACATTCTCGAGCGCCATAAGAGCATTAAATGCCTCCATCACGCCCAGAACCTCTGTTATCCTCTCACTCTCCTTTATATAGGCAATGAAATGATTCTTTCTCGCAACAATTCTTGCATCCAGACCAAATCCGTTCAAAATTTCTTTCATTTGCCTTGCCTTTGCCTCACTTATCAGGACTATCTCAAAATGATATCCCTTTTCAGGATCACTCATGGAGCCCGATGAGATGAATGCTCCTCTGATAAACGCCCTGCGGCAGCATTCTTTTTGGATAACTATCGGATTTACAAGTCCCTGGGGCATCTTTAAGTTGTCCTCGGCATCCATGAGCTTTATTGCCTTTAGGATATTTTTTATCTGAATCTCGTCATCAAGCTCGAGTCTTATCAGATAACTTCGGTTGAGGCGGACACCCTCCTTGGCATCCATTGAGATCTGGTATGAAAACAATTCCTTTATAAGTGTTATATATCTCTTGGCGACGCCCGTGTTCTCGGTTTCGACTACCAGTCTGCCGCCGTCAAGTCTGCCGAGCAGTGAAATGATAGCCGCCAGCTCAGCTATCATGCAATGTCTGCTTTTAAGTTTTTGTCTGATCAGTTCGTCCTTTACATTCTGTGAAAATGACATGCTAAATATCCCTGTGCTCAACCTTGAGTCCGATGTCCGACATGCTAAGCATTCTCTTGTAGAGTGCATTTGCCATCGCGACAGAACGGTGCTGTCCGCCCGTACAGCCGACAGCAATGCACAGCCTGTTCCTTCCCTCTTTGATGTATCTTGGTATCAAAAAACGTACCATATCTTCAAGCTTGTCCAAAAATTCTCCCGCGAATTCATCGTCTAAGACATAGTTGTACACCGCCTCGTCATTTCCCGTGAGGGTCTTTAACTCCTCAACATAGAACGGATTCGGCAGAAATCTCACATCGAATACCAGGTCTGAATCCGTCGGAATGCCGTGCTTAAATCCGAAGGACATAATATTTACAAACATGTTTTTAAAGGATTGATTGTCGAGGTAGATCTTTCTGATCTCCTCGGTGAGGTTCCTCGTGAGCAGACCGCTGGTGTCGATCACATAATTCGCCCGGTCTCTCAGAAACTTCATCTCGGCACGCTCCATGGCGATGCCCTCATCGATCCTTCCGGTTCTCGAAAGCGGATGTATCCTCCTCGTCTCCTTGTAGCGTTTTACCAGAGTACGGTCATCCGCATCGAGAAACAGTATCTCATAATTAATTTTTTTGTCGGCAAGCAATTCAAGCGCCTCCTCGACATCTTCTCTTTTCCACTCGCTTCGAATATCAATGCCGAGTGCAACATTGGCGTTCTTTTCTCCCGAAAACGAGAGCTCCGCGAACTTGTCAAGCAGTTCAAGCGGCAGATTGTCAACGCAAAAGAACCCTATATCTTCAAGCACATTCAGAGCAGTACTTTTCCCCGCACCGCTCATACCGGTCAAAATTACAAACTTCATAACTCCACCTGAATCTTATGTCAAAATGTTCTGTGCCACTCTCCGACAAACTTAACCTCCGGCTCAAGCACAACACCGGATGTCTTAAACACAGCATCCCTGACCAGCCTCATAAGCCCGAACACATCCGAAGCTGTCGCATCATTTTTGTTTATGATAAAACCACTGTGTTTTTCCGAAACGCATGCGCCTCCGACTGTAACGCCCTTTAGATTGGCGTCCTCGATAAGCTTTGCCGCGAAATACCCTTCGGGTCTTTTAAATGTAGAACCTGCGCTCGGATAATCAAGTGGCTGCTTCTCAAGTCTTTTGGAGTTTAATTCCTTCATGCGTGCTCTGATCTCATCGGTGTTGCTATCCGGAAGCTCAATCCTTCCGGCGAGTACGACATATCCTCTTTCAACAATATTGGAATGTCTGTAGGAAAGATCGAGATCACCGGCATCTATCCACTTCTCTTCGCCCTCAGCTGTCAATACCTTTGCTTCTTTTAGAACATCCTTTATCTCACCGCCGTACGCACCGGCGTTCATGATGATAGCTCCTCCGAGGGTGCCAGGGATCCCCGATGCAAACTCAAATCCACCGAGACCGTTCTCTGCCGCTATACCGGCAATCGTTGCAAGTTTAACACCCGCCGAAGCGGTGATGGTATTGCCCTCACACTGAACATCACTTGCATCTGCGCAAAGCTCGATCACGACACCTCTGATACCGTCGTCTGCAACCAGTAGATTGCTGCCGTTTCCTATGACGAGGT
>CAJOQF010000029.1 GCA_905236295.1 uncultured Eubacterium sp.
AAAGATGCAAGTGTTCGTAGCTCAGCTGGATAGAGCAACGGCCTTCTAAGCCGTGGGTCGGGGGTTCGAATCCCTTCGAGCACGTTTTACACCTTTTAATATTATGGTGGGTATGGCGCAGTTGGTTAGCGCGCCAGATTGTGGCTCTGGAGGCCGAGGGTTCGAATCCCTCTATCCACCCTTGCTGCATTTTATGCAGGATGGTTTTGGGCTATCGCCAAGCGGTAAGGCACAGGACTTTGACTCCTGCATTCGCCGGTTCGAATCCGGCTAGCCCAGCTAAAAATTAAAAATGGGGCATTAGCTCAGGTGGTAGAGCACTTGACTTTTAATCAAGTTGTCCGGGGTTCGAGTCCCCGATGCCTCACTAGATGAAGCCCTTGGATGATTTTCCGAGGGCTTTGTGTTATTATATGACTTATAATGATTGTTTTATGTTATTCTGTCGTCAAATGATGGAGGGGATAGTTTGGATATACAGATACAAATGTTCTCAATCATAATGTTATTTCCTATCACCGTAGCAGTTCTGGTTACGCTGTTGGTATGCCGTTATGTCCGAAAGGATTATGGTCGTCCGCAAAGCAAGATTTATATGTTGATAGTATGGTTTCTTATCTCGGCGACTGCGCCTACTGCGTTGGTTGAGCTGATAAACAGTTTTAATCCGCTTGGCACACTGACTTTTTATTATTTTAAGGGCCTGGCGAATTATACTAATCTTATTATTTACTCTATGCTCGGACCGCTTTTTTTGTTTTACCTGATGAGCGTTACGGGAAAGCTTAATGATTATTCTAAAGGACTAAAGTTTGTCATATTACTTCCCTGCATTATTATAGAGTTCTTTAAAGTCACAAACCCTATATTCGGTTTGGCATATTACTTCGATAGCGACCAGGTTTTTATACCGAAGGCGCCTTTTTTTGCGGCGTATTATGTCAATATTTTTTATCTTGTTTTTTCGCTGATCTTTCTGTTCCGGTATTGGATGGTCAATACGAGAAAGAGGAAAATAATTCTCATCTATTCGTACGGGATCGCTATTGTCGGAGGTCTGATAGAACATGCGCTTATCACGGTGCGATGTGAGCTGGCATGTTTTGCGCTTGCGCTGATAGGCATTTTGATAGCTGTTGAAAACGAGGATGAGAGGATAGATATTACGACGGGCGTATACAACCGCTTCGCATTTGAGACAGATGTTGAAAAATATTTCATGCTCAATAAAAGGTTTGAGGTGATTTTTTCTAAAAGCTCAAATGCAGAGTCGATAATAAGAACTATGGACAACGAGGTCTTAGTTGGTATTCTAAAGTCGTTGTTATCGTATGTTGAACAGTTTGTCAAAAAACATCAGATCTATCTGGTTTCAAAAGATACCATAGTAATTATTGTTGAAAAGGGGAACGCAAAAGAACTCGCCGACAATCTGGCTGTGAGATTGAATGAGAAATGGACTTACAGAGACTTTGATGTACAGTTTGACTCTCAGTTTGTATGCGCATCCGTACCGGATGATATCAAGACGCCTTTGGAGCTGATGGCGCTTACATACATTCCTTTTCCAAAGGTTGCCGATAACAGGGTGCTTGACGGCTCGGATCTCGATTTCATGATAAGGAGAATGAAAGTTGAGACCGCTATAGGACAGGGCGGATTCGAAGTGTTCTATCAGCCAACATATGATATTCGAAGCGGAAAAATTTATGGCGCCGAGGCTCTTGCGAGGCTCAGGACGGATGAATTGGGTTACATTCCGCCGGATGAGTTTATTCCCATTGCGGAGAATATGGGAAAGATCGACGAGATCGGAGACAGCGTACTTAAACAGACCTGTGAGTTTTTGAAGAGCGGGATAGTTGAAGAATGCCAAATGAAAATGATCAATGTAAATCTCTCGATCCTTCAGTGTATGAGACACGGATTTGTAGAGCGGATCGTAGAAATTGTCGATGAGTATGGGATAGATCACAAATGTATTGGATTTGAGATAACCGAATCTGTCACCGCAGACGACTATGACAAGATAGCCTCCGTGGTTTCAGAACTCAAAGAGAGAGGATTCAGCATATACATGGATGATTTCGGAACCGGATACTCAAATGTCCAGTCTATGTTTGAGCTTGACTTTGACGTGGTAAAGATCGACAAGAGTATCCTTTGGGGAGCTTTTGCCAATAATACCGGAAGAGTAATCCTTGAAAACAGTATAAGGATGATTCATCAGACCGATAGAAAAGCACTGGTGGAAGGGGTAGAGACGAAAGAGCATGTTGAATTTTTGAGGAGTCTGGGAGTAGATTTTTTGCAGGGATACTATTTTTCAAAACCTGTGCCACCGTCAGAGTATAAGAGTGGAAATATAAATACATTTTTGTTTGCCTGACCGCTATATTAGTGTTATAATCAAACATTGTATGAATATTTATGGAAATGGAGTACAAGATGAGAAAAGAGCTTGAGAAAACTTATAATCCTCAGGACATGGAGGATAGAATTTATAAAAAATGGGAGGAGTCCGGTTACTTTCATGCGGAGGTCGATGAGACCAAGAAGGCATTTACTATCGTTATGCCACCTCCAAACATCACCGGACAGCTTCACATGGGCCATGCGCTTGACAATACAATGCAGGATATTCTCATAAGATACAAGAGAATGCAGGGATTTAATGCGCTGTGGCAGCCGGGTACGGATCACGCTTCAATCGCAACCGAGGTAAAGGTTGTGGAGGCTTTGAAAAATGAGGGGATCGACAAAGAAGACCTCGGTCGTGAAGGTTTCTTAAAACGTGCCTGGGAATGGAAAGAAGAGTACGGCGGACGTATTATAAAGCAGCTTAAAAAGATCGGTTCATCCGCTGACTGGGAGAGAGAGCGTTTCACCATGGATGAGGGATGCTCGAAGGCTGTCGAGACTGTATTCGTAAAACTCTTTGAGGACGGTTATATATATAAGGGCAACAGGATCATAAATTGGTGTCCGGTCTGCCAGACGTCCATATCAGACGCCGAAGTTGAGCACGAAGACCAGCAGGGACATTTCTGGCACATAAATTATCCTATCGTCGGGGAGGAAGGCAAGTTCGTTGAGATTGCGACCACCAGACCTGAGACTCTTCTCGGAGATACAGCGGTTGCGGTCAACCCGGATGATGAGAGATACAAGGATATCATCGGAAAGAAACTCATATTACCGCTCACCGGAAGAGAGATACCGGTTGTGGCTGACGAGTATGTTGACAAGGAGTTCGGAACAGGTTGTGTTAAGATTACGCCTGCTCATGACCCTAACGATTTCGAAGTCGGAAAAAGACATGACCTCGAAGTTATCAACATCATGAATGATGACGCCACGATCAATGAGCGCGGCGGGAAATATGCCGGACTCGACAGATATGAGGCAAGAAAGCAGATAGTAAAGGATCTCGATGAACTCGGGCTCCTTGTAAAGATAAAAGATCATGAGCACGCGGTAGGTATCCATGACCGCTGCAAGACCACCATAGAGCCGATGGTCAAGGAACAGTGGTTTGTTGCGATGGAGGAAATTGCAAAGCCAGCCATAGAGGCGATCAAGACCGGAGAATTGAAGTTCGTTCCGGAGAATTTTGACAAGACTTATCTCCACTGGCTCGAGGGCATCAGAGACTGGTGTATATCAAGACAGCTCTGGTGGGGCCACAGAATTCCGGCGTACTACTGCAAGGACTGCGGCAAGATGGTTGTCGCAATGAAGGATGATGCTCCGCATACCTGTCCTGAGTGTGGAAGTTCAAATATGGTTCAGGATGAGGACACCCTTGATACCTGGTTTTCATCAGCACTCTGGCCGTTCTCGACATTGGGATGGCCGGATCAGACCAGGGATCTGGACTACTTCTATCCGACGGACGTTCTCGTAACGGGATATGACATAATATTCTTCTGGGTAGTAAGAATGGTATTTTCGGGATATGCCCACACAGGCAGATCACCTTTCCATACCGTACTGATACACGGACTCGTAAGAGATGACAAGGGACGTAAGATGAGTAAATCCCTTGGAAACGGAATAGATCCGCTCGACGTCATTGAAAAATACGGTGCAGATGCCCTCAGACTCACACTTATGACCGGCAATTCACCGGGACATGATATGCGTTTCTACTGGGAGCGTGTGGAGAATAGCCGTAAGTTCGCCAACAAGATATGGAATGCATCAAGATTTATCATGATGAATCTTCCGGACGGAGAGCTCAATAAGCCTGACAGATCCATGCTTTCACTTGCTGATCGATGGATACTCTCAGAGGTTGGAACGCTTGCGAGAGAAGTTACCGAGAATATGGATAAGTTTGAGCTCGGTATCGCTGTCGGAAAGGTTTACGACTTCATCTGGGATGAGTTCTGCGACTGGTATATAGAGATTGCAAAGACCAGCATCTGGAAGAAGGATGAAAATCCAAAGAAGGCTGAGGCAGCGCTTTGGGTGCTCAAAGAAGTGCTCGGCCGTGCGTTGAAGCTTCTTCATCCGTTTATGCCGTTTATCACGGAGGAGATATACTGCACATTGAATCCGGAGGCTGATTCGATAATGATATCGGAGTGGCCAAAGTATATAGAGGAAGAGAACGACAAAGAGGCAGTTGAGGCTCTCAATCAGATAAAAGAGCTTGTACGCGGTATCAGAAATTCACGCACCGAGCTCAATGTTCCTCAGAATAAGAAGGCTTCGGTACATATTGTCGCTGACAATGAAGAGTACGCAAAACTTTTCGAGGACAATAAGGCGTCATATATAAACCTTGCGATGGCATCTGAGATCGTGGTATCCACTGAAAAGCCAGACCTCGGAGATGATGCGGTATCGGTTGTTTGTCTGCACTGTGTAGCTTACATCCCGCTCGCTGAGCTGGTTGACCTTGAAAAGGAAAAGGAGCGTCTTACCAAAGAGCTCGAAAGACTTAAAAAAGAGCTTGCGCGTTCAAAGGGTATGCTTTCAAATGAAAAATTCATTTCAAAAGCGCCTCAGGCAAAGGTGGACGAGGAAAAAGAAAAGCTTAAGAATTACGAACAGCTTTATGCACAGGTAGAAAATCAGCTCAAAGCGCTGGGTTAATAATAATAGGAGAGAATAGTAATGGATTATATTACCGGAGTAAACAAAAAGGATACACTTGAGATCTCCGAGATCGTATCCGGAGATTATATTGACAAGGAAATAAAGATTAACGGATCAGTACATAACATAAGAGATATGGGTGATGTCGCTTTCGTTATTCTCAGAAAGAGAGAAGGTCTCATTCAGTGCGTGTATGAGGAAGGAAAGTCCGGATTTGAACTCTCAGAGATCAAGGATGCTGCTACTGTTGAGATCACCGGTGTTGTCAAGCCGGAAGAGAGAGCTCCGCACGGCCTTGAGGTCAGAATCACGGGAATAAAGATTCTTTCACTTCCTTCTGACGTTATGCCTCTTCCGATAGCAAAATGGAAGTTGAAGACATCTCTTGAAGCAAAGTTAAACAACAGAAGCGCTGTATTGAGAAACATCAAAGAGCGCGCTAAGTTCAAGCTTTCAGAGGGAATAGTAAGAGGATTTAGGGATTTCCTCTACAATGAGGGATTTACAGAGATCCACACACCGAAGATCGGTGCAAAAGGCGCCGAGGGTGGAGCAAATATTTTCAAGTTTGAGTATTTCCATCGCCCGGCAGTTCTCGAGCAGAGCCCGCAGCTCTACAAGCAGATGATGGTCGGCGTGTTTGACAGAGTATTTGAGACCGGACCTGTATTCAGAGCAGAAAAACACAACACAAAGAGACACTTAAATGAGTATACTTCACTCGATTTCGAGATGGGATTCATCGACAGCTTTGAAGACATAATGGCTATGGAGACCGGATTTCTGCAGTATACCATGAATCTTTTAGAGAAAGATTACGCAAGAGAACTCAAGGTGTTGGGAGTTGAACTTCCGAAGGTTGACAAGATACCTCAGGTCAAATTTGAGGAGGCAAAGAGACTTGTTTCCGAGAAGTATGACAGACAGATAAGAAATCCTTATGACCTTGAGCCGGAAGAGGAGCATCTCATAGGTCAGTACTTCAAAGAAGAGTATGATTCCGACTTTGTATTTGTAACACATTATCCGTCTAAGAAGAGACCGTTCTATGCAATGGACGATCCTGCCGATCCGACATTTACACTCAGCTTTGACCTCCTGTTTAAGGGGATGGAGATCACAACAGGTGGACAGCGTATCCATGACTACCAGATGCTCCTTGACAAGATTGAGGCGAGAGGTATGACAACAGAGGGTCTTGATCACTACCTGAACACATTCAAGATCGGTATGCCGCCTCACGGTGGATTGGGAATCGGACTTGAAAGACTTGCAATGCAGCTTTTGGGCGAGGAGAATGTTCGCGAGGTAACACTTTTCCCGAGAGATCTCTCAAGACTGGAGCCGTAGTTCGTTTATCTTATGGGAGTGTGATATCATATGAAGAGAAAATTAGCATTCTTTATTATCGCTTCACTTGCGGCATCCATGATCATCGGAGGTTGCGGCAAAAAGGAAGAAGAGGCTAATGTGAGGGAGGAATATCAAAGTCCGCTTGAGACAGAGGGGCTTGATATCTCTGACGAGAATGAACCTCAGCTCGTCGATGCATCGCCGGTGACGGAAGCATCGGACGGAAGTATTGATGTGGTTTCGGACGTGCTGCCCGCCACGGACTCCGGGGTGGAGGATTCGGATGAAATCGAGATCGAGGATATTGAAGAAGATGTTGTCGATGAGCCCGTTGACACTTCCAACAAGCTCAATGGCACCGGGGAGGCTTCCTACAAGGTGAGTCGCCAGGAGTATGAGAACACAAAACGGGTCACCATAAATTATCCCAAGATAACCGGATGGGATAATGAATCAGATAAACAAAAATGGAATAAAATCTTCAAAAAAGAGGCAAAGCTTGAATCAAAGGCGTTGGGATTTAAGGATTCGGCAACCATGGATTACGAAGTCATGCAGATGAACGATACATATCTGTCCATTGTAATGACTGTCGATGAATCCAGAGACGGAGCACCGCACCCGAACTCATATATGTACACCTACAATATTAATATGACAAACGGTGAAAAGGTCAAATTAAAGGATATTGCGGACACCTATGATCTCGCTCAGATACTCTATACTGATGAAGGATATGAGATATCAAACGAGGATCTGACGATAAAGGATATTCTGGATTTCCAGTATGCCGGAATGAAATATTCAAAATCCCGCGTAGCAGCAGATTTGGAATATGTTGATTATTCGCCGAAAAAAGTTCAAAAAAACGGCGGAAATATTTTTGCCCAGTCCTATATAGATGACGGACATGTGTGCCTGGTCTTTGATGTCAGTCACGCTATGGGCGATTACGTTACGGTCGTTTTTGACTAGGAGGAAGAGGTTTATGGCTAATACAATTTCAGATGAGACAATGGAGTATGTTGGTATCCTTGCCAAACTCGAGCTTTCCCATGAGGAGAGTGAGAAGGCAAAGCATGATATGGAGAGCATGCTCGACTATATTGACAAGCTCAACGAGCTTGACACAACGGGAGTTGAGCCGATGTCGCACGTATTCCCGGTCGACAACAGATTCAGAGAGGATGTTGTCGTAAACGGAGACGGAAGCGAGCTTACACTGGCAAATGCTCCGGCAAAGAAAGATAACCAGTTTAAAGTACCGAAGACAGTTGATTAATTATAGAAAGGAAACGATTAAGTTATGGGGATCATGGATCTTAGCGCAGTAGAGCTTTCCTCAAAAATAAAATCAAAAGAGTTGACCGTAAGGGAGGCTTTGGATGCTGCTTTTGAGCAGATTGAAAAGACAGAGTCGCAGGTAAATGCGTTTGTTACGATCTGCAAGGATGAGGCATATTTGAGAGCGGATGAGGTACAAAAGGGCGTTGACGCAGGTGAGTATGCGGATTCGCCTGTTGTCGGAGTTCCGGTTGCGATCAAAGATAATATGTGCACGAAGGACATCCTTACAACCTGCAGTTCAAAGATATTGAACAACTTTAAGCCTACATATTCATCGCAGGCTGTTATAAATCTTGAGAAAGCCGGGGCTATTGTTATCGGAAAGACCAATATGGATGAATTTGCCATGGGTTCCACAACAGAGACTTCAGCTTACAAGACCACAAAGAATCCGTGGAATTTAGAGCATGTTCCGGGCGGATCATCAGGTGGAAGCTGTGCCGCTGTAGCTGCCGGAGAGGGCACTTTTGCTCTTGGATCGGATACGGGTGGATCTATCAGACAGCCCAGCTCTTTCTGTGGAGTGGTTGGTATCAAGCCTACTTACGGAACAGTTTCAAGATACGGACTTGTCGCATACGGCTCATCGCTCGATCAGATAGGACCGGTCGGGAAAAGTGTCACTGACGTTGCAAAGATCCTTGAGGTGATCTCATCTTACGACGAGAAGGATTCAACATCCATAA
>CAJOQF010000030.1 GCA_905236295.1 uncultured Eubacterium sp.
AATTCATTATACATGATTCTTAATAACAAAAACAGCTTGACACAACCTTTTAGTTTATGTATACTTATTTAGGTTCGCCGGTGTGGCGGAATTGGCAGACGCACCAGACTCAAAATCTGGCGGTGGCAACATCGTATCGGTTCAAGTCCGATCACCGGCATAACAAAGGGCTGTTGTTTAGTTTTAAACAACAGCCCTTTTTGTCGGAAATCATCCGTATCTTTACACTATCATATCCAGATTTGCGATAGCATTTTCAAGAACTGCTTCGCTGTCTACATCATCCATATCAAGCCCCACTGCTCTAATACACTGTGTATTTTCAATTCCATAGAGCATCACAGCAAGATTCTTTACATATTCATATCCCATATTGAACTGTCCGATCTCCCCTCCGGCGGTCGTCACATAGTAAAGCTTTTTCGCTTTGCAAAGACCGTTTGGAATACCCTGCGGAGTGTAGCGAAACGTTATCCCACATACGCTTACCATCTCAAGATACCGCTTTAACACTGCCGGAAATGAAAGATCCCAGTAAGGCGCCGCAACAATTATCAGGTCTGCCTGCGCAAACTGCTTTGCTCTCTCAAAATATGCGTCAGAAAAATCACACTCCGCCAAAGCCTTATCCCTCATCAAAATCCTATCTTCATCGAGCACAGGAAGCTCAGTCTCAAAAAGCCTTACCTCATCAACTTCGATGTCTTCGCCAAGCTTTCCCTCCAATGCCTTCGCAAGTCTGTATGTCCTTGAATCTTTTCTTACACATGCATTTACAAATAATAATTTTTTCATCCACAACTCCCCCGTTTTGTACTATCACTGTCAATGATCATTATACCACAAATAAAGCCCTGTTCAAACGAATAATTCTTTCAAACAGGACTTCATCTATTATCGCATTATATAATTCTTATTATTATCCGACAATGCTGCCAAGCACGCCCAGATTTATAAGGGCTACAAACGCAATAGCGGCAAGGTTGATTATTCCGATGATAAGGGCTGCTATGGCAATTCCCCTGATCCCTTTTGACTTCTGATCTATCTCCTCAAGCTGATTTAATCTGTCGAGTTTTTTGGATAATTCATCTATAAGAACCTGTGTGTTTCGGTAGTTCTTTACGCTCTCGTCATGAATCTTTTCCGAGAGATAGTTCTTTACACCGTCGAGCTTATTCTGGTACTCGCCCATCACCCCGTCAAGCTTTTCATCGACAGAGAATACATTTTCATCAATGTATGAGCAGATATTCGGCTCAAGTTCCTTTAATGATTCCGTAACCTCCGGAACCATGTTCTTTGATGCGTCCTGGACACTGACCATGACCTCTGAAAGCTTTTCGTACTGCTCATCAGACTTGTCTACTATCTGTCCCTGCAGATCATCAAACTTGGTGTTGAGCTTCTCAAGAACCTCAGCCACCTGATCTTTTACAGAGCTTGTAAGCTCGTCTGCCTCAGCTTTCTTTTCATTTAAAATGCCCTCGAGTTCCTTTGCCTTGCCCTCGCGTTCATCAACTATTCCCTGCAGTTCCTGAACCTTGTTTTCCTTGGATGAAAGCAGGCCCTGAAGCTGTTTTGCCTTCTCACGAAACTCATCTATCTGCTGCATTAAAAAATCATCTTTTCCCATGATCTTGTCCTTCCTTAACCTGTTTTATTTAATCTTAACTGATCGAGTTGTAAAGCGATCCCACAAAGTCTGACGATGTGTAGGCTCCGCTTGCCGAGTATGAACTGTTTGATACATTTGCAAGGGCGCTGACCGAATAATTCATGATAGTGGATGCGGCAGATGATACCTGCGTACCGTATGAGCCGCTTGTCTGGAAAATCGACTTGACCGTAGTCATATCGGAATTCTTAAATGCTTCCTCATCAATCTTTAACTGATGGTCACTGCCAATCGTAATACCAACCTGACCGAGAATGTTTGAGTTTTTTGAGGTCAGATTTATCATATGAATGGTGCTCCTTAGTATGCTCTTGTTTTCGATCTTGTCAGCGTTCTCAACAACTGAGTTGTAATCACTCACAAAAGATTTTACCGCGCCGAGTATCTTGTCCGTATCGTAGTCTGTGGTCTCGGTTCCGTCATCATTTGTCGTGGTCTTCTTGGCGAAAACGTCCTTTTCGCCCGTGCGCTGCAGCTCGTATATGTCAGCCTTGACATCAGCCGCAGAGGAATTCATCTGTGTGAGTCCGAGCTTGGTGTCCTTTTTTTCGGTCTCCTCTTTGGACGCTGCCTCCTCGCTGGCATAATAGGATTTCAAAAGCTTATAATAAGAGCCGTTTCTTATGCTGTTGTAGTTGATAAGATCTGTGCCGCCCGAGGACGAACTTGATTTTGAAGTGTTTCCAAACGAAAACAACGATGTGTAATCAATTCCCGATGAAATATTCAGTGCCATAGTATCACTCCTTTGATCATTTATCTAAATCCGTTTATGGACATAAATGTACACAATTACTCTCTTATCATTTATCGGCATACGATCCGGATTACTTTACTGCTCCGATCAATTCTTTGACATCTTCTATATGGTGTTTCTCAAGGTATTCCCTGATTCCGTCTATTATCTCAACGGTTGCGTACGGATTGCTGAAATTAGCAGTTCCGACAGCCACTGCACTCGCTCCCGCAAGCATAAGCTCTATCGCATCTTCCGCGCAGGTCACTCCGCCCATTCCGATAATAGGAAGCTTAACGGTATTTGCCACCTGATAAACCATTCTTACGGCAATCGGATGAACCGCGCAGCCTGACAATCCTCCTGTCTTATTTGCGAGTGCAAACTTTCGGGTATTAATGTCTATCTTCATACCCGTGAGAGTATTTATAAGGGACAATCCGTCCGCTCCGCCACTCTCTGCTGCCCTGGCTATCTCGGTGATGTCGGTGACATTAGGCGTAAGCTTCATGATAACCGGCTGATCTGCCTTCTCCTTTATAAGCTTAGTTATTTTTTCTACTGTGGCGGGATCGACTCCAAAGCTGAGCGCACCCTCCTTGACATTCGGACACGATATATTGATCTCCAAAAGATCTACCGGCTCATCACTGAGCTTTTCAACAACCTCAAGGTAATCCTCTATAGAATGACCACAGACATTTACAATTATCTTTGTATCGTAATTCCCGAGAAACGGGATATCTCTCTTTTTAAAGAGGTCAATTCCCGGATTTTGAAGTCCTATGGCGTTTAGCATGCCGCCTCTGACCTCTGCCACTCTCGGGGTCTCATTTCCCTCCCAGGGTACATTTGCAACGCCCTTTGTGGTGACCGCGCCAAGCTTATTCAAGTCCACAAACTCGCAGTACTCGGCTCCGGATCCAAAAGTTCCCGATGCAACGGTGATCGGATTTTTAAGTGTAACCCCCGCAATCTCAACAGCTAAATTCACTTAAACGCCACCTCCCTCGCATTAAATACCGGGCCTTCAACACAGACTCTCTTATTGTTGACATTTGTGTGCTCGTCCTTTTCCCTGCTCTTGCAAACGCAGGCGAGACAAGCGCCTATTCCACACGCCATTCTCTCCTCAAGAGAGACATAGCATTCAATGTTTTCCGCTTCGGCATACTCTGCAAGTGCCTTGAGCATAGGTGTCGGTCCACAGGCGTAGATGACATCCGCCTCAAGCTCATTCGCTTTAATCACATCGAGAACATTTCCCTTGATTCCGGCGCTTCCGTCCTCGGTTGAAACATAAAAGCTTCCTGCCTTTGCAAACTCATCCATCAAAAACAGCTCGTCTTTATATCCCAGGACTGCCGTTTTCGGGCATCTTAGATCTCTCATCAGCTGAAGCATCGGCGGAATACCGATACCGCCTCCGATCACAAGCGCTTTTTTGTTCTCATCATGCTCCGGGAATCCATTGCCCAGAGGTCCGAACAATTCCACTCCGCATCCGTTGTAGAGTCTTGACATCCACTCTGTTCCGTAGCCTACCACCCTGTAAACAAGCCTGATCGCATTGTCTGCCGCATCAATCTCACAGAGACTTATAGGTCTCGGAAGAACATGGCCTGCACTCGGAGTGTAGACATTTACAAACTGTCCCGCAACAGCTTCATGGGCAATGTTTTCGGTCTTAAGCCAGATGCTGTAGATACCCTCGACAAGCTGATCCTGTTTTATGACAATTGCTTTCTCTTTATATTTCATATATCCCTACCTGTATTTATTAATATCCTCTCTCATATCAATAGCTGCTGCCCTTGAAGCCTTAGCAAAGTCCTTCGCTCCAAACTCAGCATACTGATCCTTTTTATATGCGCAGATGATACCTCTTGAAGAATTGACTATTGCTCCGAGTCCGTCATCGTTAAAGTATGCTGCCAGATCTTCTGCCTTTCCTCCCTGAGCTCCGTATCCCGGAACAAGGATATAGTTCTTCGGCATTATGCTCCTGAGCACCTTGCCAACCTCAGGGTAAGTAGCGCCGACAACGGCTCCCACACTTGAGTATCCGCACTCGCCGATCAGGCCTGCGCCCCACTCATCAACCTTCTTTGCAACTATCTCATAGAGCTTTTCTCCGTCAATCTCTCTGTCCTGGAACTCTCCACTTGACGGATTCGAGGTCTTGACCAGAATGAAAATACCTGTTCCCTCATCGGCGCATACATCAGTAAACGGAGCTATTCCGTCCGTTCCGAGATACGGATTAACAGTGGCAAAATCCTCGTCGAACGGCTTGAATTTATTCTCACCGATCGTTATCGTTCCGAGGTGCGCTGTCGCATATGCTGAGGAAGTCGAACCGATATCTCCTCTCTTTACATCACCTATGACAATAAGCCCTTTCTCGTGGCAATAGTCGACCGTCTTTTTAAATGTTGCCAATCCGTAGATACCGAACTGCTCATACATTGCAATCTGAGGCTTAACCGCCGGCACAACGTCATATATCTCATCGATTATGCCTTTGTTGAATTTCCATATTGCCTCCGCTGCTCCCTCGAGGGTCTCACCCCACTGTAAAAAAGCCTCTTCTTTGATGTGATCCGGTACATAGTCAAGCATCGGATCAAGTCCTACTACTATAGGTGCGTTTGTCTCTTGTATCTTTTTTACCAGTTTATCAATTATCATTTTCGTCCTCACTTATTGAATATACTACTTCGCCTTCAAATATTGTTGCCTTTACCTCTCCTTTTAGCTTCATTCCGCTAAACGGAGTGTTTCGTCCCTTAGATACGAAATTGTTCGGATCGACAACCCACTCTGCATTCGGATCAAACACAACAATATCAGCATGTGCTCCTTCGGTTATATAACCTCTGTCAAGACCGATTATCCTGGCAGGATTATAGCTCATCTTCTTTGCCATCTGCATAATGGTAAGAATCTCGGGCTTTACAAGCTTTGTGTAGGTAAGTCCTGCCGCCGTCTCAAGTCCTACTATTCCAAATGGCGATTTATTGAATCCTTCCGTCTTCTCTTCAAGTGAATGAGGAGCGTGATCTGTGGCGATCACATCAAATACATCATCCTTAAGTCCCTGTATGATCATCTGCTTATCCTGCTCCGTTCTGAGCGGAGGATTCATCTTGTAGTTTGCATCATCCCATGGAATATCCGCAGTCGAAAACGTAAAGTGATGCGGACAGACCTCTGCGGTGACCTTGGCTCCGTACTTTCTTCCCATCTCGACATAGTATCTGCTAAGTCCAGTCGAACAATGGCAGAGATGAAGCCTTGCCTTTGTGTGGTATGCAAGAAAAATATCCCTGATGGCTATGGAATCCTCGACAATATTTGAAATACCCTTAAGCCCGAGTTCCTTTGCGCGTTCATCATCATTCATAACACCGCCCTTTACCAGGGTGACATCCTCGCAATGCGCAAAGACGGGAATATCAAACTTTGCCGCAAGCTTAAGTGCATCCTCATAGAGCCCCGAGTTCATAACCGATTTGCCATCCTCACTGATGGCGGGGATACCTGCCTTTACCATCCCCTCGATATCGGCAAGCTCCCTGCCCGCCTGCTTTTTGGTGATCGCACCAATCTGCAGCACGCGGATAGGCGCAAGGTTCTTTGCCTTATTGTGGACATAATCGACAATATCAGGTCTGTCGACCACAGGTTTAGTATTAGGCATTGCGCAGATAGTTGTGTATCCGCCTTTTGCGGCAGCCTTCGCTCCGCTGTCCACAGTCTCCTTATACTCGAATCCCGGATCTCTCAGGTGCACATGCAGATCAACAAATCCCGGCATGACATAACAGTCTTTTGCATCTACGACCGTGTCTGCATTGCTTTTGATCTCTTTATCCAGCTTTGTTACTATTCCGTCCTCAATTAAAACATCTTTCTTCTCAACTGTATCGGTTGACGGATCTACAACTGTTCCGTTTTTTATAAGTAGTTTCATCTTCTCCCCCTTTATGGCTCGTCGCTGGTTTTTTTCTCTGTATTTGAGGAATCATCACTCTTTCTCGTCTCCAAAAAGACAAGCTCCCTCTCTACCTCAGCATCAGAGGGATATAGTTCATTGTATTCTTTTGCCTGCTTATAAGCCCCATCAAAATCTCCCGTATACTCCAGCGCAGAGATAAGATTTCGTTTGATCATCCTCAGATCTGCATCCTCTCCCGCTTCAAGCGCCTTATTGAAATATTCAATTGCCTTGCTATACGACTTTGCATCCATCAGGCTTACGCCAATCTCATTCAACACAGTCACATCTGTAGGATTTGACTCAAGATAGGTATCAAGCTCCTCCTTTGCAGTGTCAAACTCTCCGAGTCCCATATGCGCAAGTCCCCGGTAATAGAGCTCTTCTCCGGAGCTTGCATCCTGAGTATTCTCAACGATATAGCTATAGTAACCAACCGCGTCGTCTGCATCATCCGCACCCTTTAGGGTATTGGCGACATTTAAATACATTTCGTAGTCATCCGAAAGATCGATCGCCTTTTCAAAATCCGCTATTGCCTTTGCGTTGTCTCCCTCATTTGCATACACACATCCACGAAGATAATATGCGTCCGGAAGCTTTTTCTTATAATCTATAATAGCAGAATATGTCTCTATCGCAGACTTTGCATCTCCCGCCTTATACTGTGACAGCCCCTTGTAATAGCATATGTCAAGCTCCAGATCCGACACCATGCCAATCTTCTCCGAGAGCGCCTTATCAAACGCCTCCACCGCAGAAGCATACTCTCCGTCATTTAAATAATTGATGCCCATTTGTCTGTAAGCAAGCTCATTTTCCTGCCTCTGACTTGAGCATCCGAAAAGCGGCAAACACATACCAAGAAGAGCTGCCGCAAATAACATTTTTTTCATTTTATTTTGTTCTCCTATTAAGCTTGGAGTTTAAGTATACCAAAAAGCATGAGCAAAGTAAACGCTTGCGTTAATTTTGCTACATAGTCGAAAAATCAATTACCTACGCAACCTTGCCACTTAATAAAATTTAAGTTATACTATGAAGCAATGCAAGATAACAGATTTATAAGGAGGCAATA
>CAJOQF010000031.1 GCA_905236295.1 uncultured Eubacterium sp.
CCTGCAAGCCGGCATCAAACGCAGGCGAATCCTCGTCTATGCCCTTTGCATAGACACCGTACGGAAGGCTGTAGTTTTCTGCCATCGAATTTGTCACAGTCGCAACCTCTATACCTATATACGGCACGCTCTTTCCCTGTTTTATAGTGTCTACAATAGATACGAGTTCATCTGCGTATATAGCGTTGAGAGTCCCGGTTGACTGCGGCAATTCCACTTCATTCGTAACGACCCCGAGCACCTTACCGCTGCTGTCCAGTATCAGTGCCAGTCCCTCTGCCTTTGATGTGATGTCAGTCATGAACATGGAATAATTGCGATCGGCTATGCTTACCTCATTGCCAAGCGAGGTGACAAACCCGGAAACAACCGAGAAGTTGACTCCCAACGGCGCTCCGACCGCGACAACGCTCATCCCCCTCTTCATGGATTTATTTCCGGAAATATTCGCTGCCTTAATGTGTTTTAATACATCCGACGGAATATTTTCCTTCTTTACGGATACCACCGCAAGTCCCGTCAGAGAATCAAATCCCTTCATCTGAGCTTCTACGGTAAATCCGTTGTGCAGCGTGACCTCAATATCATCCGCACCTTTTATCACTGAATACTGAGTTAAAATAAACAGTGAGCTTTTTCCCTTTTTGAATACAATACCGCAGCCCTGATAATTGCTGGTGTCCGTCGAATCGAACCAGTCTGTATCATTTGAGCGGGCTGTGACCGTCACCACATATCCATCGGCATTCACACCCACATCATACAATTTGGATGTCATCGTCTCATAGGCATCGACATCCAGCACCACATCATTTACAACCACCTGAGGTTCTTCGACCTGCTCCACATCCGAGACATTCTGGTCTTCCGTCTGGTCGGAGACAATCCCCTCGGTGTCGGATCTCTCCTCCAGGTGATTTTTCATTTGTACATAACAAATAGCCATGACCGTTCCAAACACAGCGCCCAGAACGGCCACGACAATTGCCAGGATAAATATTCTTTTTTTGCTCAAGGGCTTTTCCTTTATCACTTCGTTGATAAAGGTAACTTTCTTTTCATCATCCTTCATTACTGATTCCCGTTAGCAAAATACTCCTCAAGTGTGTCCATCAGTTCAGCAGACGGCATAGACTTAAGCAGGTACTTTACAGGCTTTAATGCCAAAGCTGTCTTAACACTGTCTACATCATTGTGCGACGTCAAAAACATTACCGGCGGAGCCTCTATGCTTGGCTCTTCCTTTATCATCTCAAGAACCTGCGGTCCGGAGACAACAGGCATCTCATAGTCGAGAAGGATAAGGTCAACCTCGTGCTTGGTGAGGAATGTGATTGCCGAAACCCCGGAATTAACTATACTTACTTTGTATTTTCCGGACAGAATCTGCTTCATTGCTCTGAGTGAGACCGCATTGTCATCAACTACAAGGATATGCTTTTTTATCATTTCCTTTTCTATCATATCAAAGGAGCGATCCAACCCCTTTATCAAAGTCTCTATCTCAACCGGTCTCTCATACATGCTGACAAGGTTGCTCTCTTTGATGATCTTTTTGACATCATCGACCTCGGTGTAGTTGCCGACAACGTGGAGATGTACCCCCTCCATAACGATGTCGTTTAAATACACCAGAAGATCACTCTTTACATCATCCTCATCAACCATGTAGAGCATGAAAACCTTATCTTCGTCAGTTTTCATCTCGGATATCTTTGTGACATCCACGTCTGCTCGTTTTACTATAATATCAGCGTTTTCAAGTCCCTTTTGAGCGGCGTTAACCACAAAACTGCTCGGTTTCCCGATCAATACCATCTCTTTTTTCATATATTACCTCGTAGCAAAATACTCTTCCAGAGTTGCGATAAGCTCCTGTGGCGGAAGTGATTTCAATAAATATTTTACAGGGTTGAGGGCGAGAGCTGTCTGTACGCTCTTCGCATCATTCTTTGCTGTCAGGAACATTACCGGTGGGCACTTTATCGTAGGTTCTTCCTTTATCATCTCAAGAACCTGCGGTCCGTTTACAACCGGCATCTCATAATCCAACAGGATCAGATCGACATCTGTCTTTAACAGGAATGCGATGGCTGAAACTCCGGAATTAACTATATAAACCGTAAACTTGTTTGAGAGGATATCCCTCATGGTTCTCAGGGATACCGGATTGTCATCCACGACAAGTATACTTTTTTTAGAGCGCTCCTTCTCGACTGCGGAGAAGAATCCGTTCAGCTCGCTTACGACTTTGTTTACATCAACCGGCCGCTCAAAAATCTTTACGTTGCGGCTTTCCTTAATGTATTCCTTTACTTCAAACAACTCCTGCGGGTTGCCGATCACAATGAGGTGTATGTGTTCCTCAGCTATTAACTCTTTGATATAGACCAGCAGATCGACCTTCACATCCTCGGCATCAGTTATATAGAAGAGGTAGACACTGTTTTCTTTTTCCCTGATCTCGTTTATAGATGTGACGCTGGGTTCCGCCCTCTTTATCACCATCTCATCCGCCATCATTCCCTTCTCAACAGCGTTTACCATGAAACTTTTTAATTTACCTATAAGTACAACTTCTTTTACCATAGTTCCTATCCATTAAATTCCTAAAATACTGACATAACTTATTATGCCTTCGTGATCAGCTTCTGTCAAAAGACGTTTGAGCGTCTCATAGTTTTCTTTTAATTCATCAGGTATATTGTATCCGCTCAACTCATCCATTATACAGTCGGCACTGGAAATGTCAAACACCTGAACAAATTCTTTTATTCCAAGGAACGCTTCATATAATTCTTCCTTGGTGATCACAGGCGCATCCTTTTTGTCGGCATCATCCGACTCATTCATCGGCGCAAGATAATCGACATATGCTCTGTAGTGTTCCAAAAATTCCGGCGTCTTGCTCTTTATGGTCTCTTCATTGGTTGCATTGCCGGCGGCTTCAAGCATCTCCGCCTCACGGCTTAGCTCCATAGCTCCTATAATGCGCGCGGAACTCTTTATCGAGTGAACCAGGACCGTATATTCCTTGTAGTTCTCCTCTATCAGATAATATTTGATCTTTGCAATATTATCCATGATAAACATCTGGAAGGTGTTTACCGCTTCCAAAAGGATATCCGGTCTGCCGCTGCACGCCTCAAGCGCCACTTCGTAATCTATTCCATCAAGAGACTTTAGCAGCTGTTGCTTTTGTTCCTTGCTGCTTCCCTGAACTTCCGTTTCGATAAACCGTATATCTCCCGGTAGTATGACCTTGTCCTCAGGAAGATGATCCATAAGTTTCTTCTCGAGAGTCGCTCCGTCAATAGGCTTCGCGAGGTAGTCCGTGAGTCCTTCCCTCAAATACATATCCTTTGCTCCGCCGATTACATTTGCGGTGAGCATAATTACCGGAACATCCCTGTTCGGGTTCGATTTATCGTTATTAATTTTATGGAAGGTTTCTATTCCATCCATATGCGGCATTCTGTGATCCATAAAAATGAGATCGTATTTATTTTTCTTTGTGAGCTCTATGGCAGCTTCACCGCTCATAGCCACGTCAACCCTGATGCCTGTGGATTCGAGCAGCATCTCGACTACCGTAAGATTGATCTTGGTATCGTCCACCACGAGTATACTAACATCAGGTGCATGGAACTGCTCGTTGTATGTATCCTGCTTCATCAGCCTGTTTTTATATGAATTGTTGAGCTTTCCTATCGGTTCCCAACTGATAACTCTCTGCTTTATAGTAAACGAGAACTTGGATCCCTTCCCGTATTCACTCTCAACCTTGAGCTCGGAGTCCATGACACCAAGCAGGTTTTTAACGATCGGTATACCGAGTCCCGTGCCGTCAATCGACTTGTTGCGTTCTTTATCAAGCCTCTCAAACGGCTCAAACAACCTGTCCAGATCCTTTTCCTTTATACCGATCCCGCTGTCCTCGACTATCACAGTGAGGAAAATATGCTCACCATCCATCTTCTCATATTGGGCTGACAGCTTTACAAATCCCTCTTCCGTGTATTTTACAGCGTTGTTTACCAGGTTAAGCATAACCTGTCTTATACGGATCTCATCTCCGTAAATAAACGACGGAAACGATTCGTCAACATTTATCTCAAGATTGATATTTTTGCTTTGGGCGCGCTTCCTTACCATGGTCAGAACATCGATCATAGTATTCGTCACCCTGTACTCACTGTTTAGAACGTTATCCCTCTCGGAATCCAATCGCGAAAATTCGAGGATATCGTCTATTAGTTCCATCAACACATCACCTGAAATCTGGATGGTGTTGGCAAATTCCCGCACATCCTTTGAAATATCGGAGCGAAGTATCATCTCATCCATTCCAAGGATAGCATTTATCGGAGTCCTCAGCTCGTGCGACATCGCCGAGAGGAAATTCGTCTGAGTCTTATTATGTGACTCTATGAGATTCAGCTCCGTCTCTATTTTGGACATGGTGTTGGTGAGCCGAATAATGGTAACAAGTATGATCTCGTTTACGACCATCACTATGCCAAGAGCTACTGTGAGAATGATCAAAAACATCTCAATCTTGACAAAGTTGTACTGGATCGCTTCAAATCCCATCATGCTCAAAACGACGTCTTCGCCGATTTTTCTTGTGGGGATTTCCGAAATCTCATATATAAAAACGCTGAGCAAAATTGCTTCAACAAATGATAACAGTGTTATCCAGATGCCTGCGGATGAAAACTGAGCTGCGCGAAAACTTTTTTGTTCATTGGACGGGTATTTCACATAGACCATACCGAGTCCGATGTTGCCCTTTATCCGGTCCGGCATGTACCTGTAGTAGAGCCATGTCGCAAACGGGATCGCAAGACAGAACGGAAGCACAAAGAATATCGTCTCAACAAGCGACATATCGGTTGATCGCCACATCAAAACTGCTATGAGGTAATACAGCGGTATGATTACCGCGCACGAAATCACAGCCGTAGCAACCACGGAAACCGGTTTTTTGTACCATCCGAATCTTGCAATATGTCCGGCACCTATTATCACGATTATGTGGAGAAACATGGGATAGAGCTCACTGATATCTCCGTGCATCACGATAAGCTGGACAAAGAAGTTTATAAAAAATGTAACCAGTCCAAAACGCGGGCCGCATATACCTGCACCAACACCGACTATGGTGGTGGTTATGCAGAGTATCCAGCCAAAAGGTCCGCCCACAATATAAGAACCCGCACTGAAAATACTGACAACAACGCCGAATATCGTAGCTACCAGCAGTGACCAGGCAAAGTTTTTCGCCGCATAGGAGCGCATATACGCACTGAAATATCCCTCAAACATATAACGTATTCCTCACTCTATAAAAACTTCATCTTTACGGCAAATCTTATAGCTAGTTTACACTTATTTTATTCAGTTCGCAAGCGGTAAAGAGAATGTAAATTCGGTTCCTGCATCCACCGTACTGACCACCGTGATATTCTCATCATGCGAGGTTATAATATCCTTTACAATTGACAGTCCGAGCCCGCTTCCTCTCTTGTCTTTACCTCTTGATATATCGGTTTTGTAGAAGCGATCGAATATCTTGTTGAGCGATTCTTTCGGAATACCGATCCCGTGATCCTTCACCGAGACATAGACCTTCTCGTTTCGAACCGTCGTCTCGATATCAATAGACGAATCCATATCGGAAAACTTGAGCGCATTGTCTACCAGATTATGCATTACCTGCTCAATTCTTGACATATCCGCGCTCACCATCAGCTCGTCTCCCGTCAACACAAGATTAAACATGATATTCTTCTCGATACATCTCTGCTCAAACGAACGGACTGTCTGTTTTATGATATCATTGATATCAAAAGAGGTGACATCAAGCATCACGCCGCCCTTTGCGGCATACTTGTTGAGCTCGATAATGCTCTCCGACAGCTTGGTGAGTCGGTTTGTCTCAAAAAGACAGATATCAAAATACTTGCTCTGCATCTCCGGTGGGATAGTCCCGTCCGCCATAGCCTGGATATACCCTTTGAGCGACGTGAGCGGTGATCTGAAATCATGCGAAACATTTGAGATAAATTTGCGCTGATCCTCCTCAAGCGTGTTCAACTGATGCGCCATATAGGCTATAGATGCGCTGAGCGAACCTATCTCGTCGCCGGTATTGTATTCGAGTTTCTTCTCGAAGTTTCCGTTTACATATTCAGCAGCCGCAATGCTCAGCTTCTTCACTCTTGCGTTTGGGATCCACACAAGCAGAATCACAAAGATCACAAAGAGTATGATCGTCATAAGGTACACAACATATACGGTGCCGAGCTGCCTATTGACCTCCTCCTCTATGACCGATATCGGAGTGTGCATAAACACATAGCCTCTCACCGAATAATTGCTGGTGATCGGAGCGTACACAGACAATGTCCTCGAGTTGAACTGACCGTAGAAATCACCTATCGAGTAAGTCTTTCCTCCGAGACTTGTTATATCAAACTCATCTATCTGTATAGAATTTATCTTGTCCGGGTTTTCGCTCGTAAACCACACTGTACCCTGACTCGTGATAAGCCAGACCTCTGATTCCAGATAGTCGGCAAGGATAGATACCGGTGTTTTTATATCGTCCAGTGCGATCATCGTAGAGCCAAGCCTTGAGCCATACGTCTCGGCGATGCTGTAACAGGTCTTGTGCATGTCATTCGAAGCTGCCTCGACCTCTTGCCGGAATGCTCTCTGATACCCAAAGGTGGATATCATAACCATACCCGCGATCGCAAATATCACAAAAAATATTATCAGTTTAGAATTAAGTGAAAATCTCATTTTATTTTAACTCGAATTTGTAACCGATTCCCCAAACGGTCGAGATAGACCAGCTGTCGTGATCGGCTATTTTTTGTCTGATCCTCTTTACATGGACATCCACGGTTCTCGTGTCTCCCATATACTCATATCCCCAGATGTTGTCGAGAAGCTGCTCTCTGGTAAACACTTGATTCGGTGAAACCGCCAGAAAATACAGTAGCTCCAGCTCTTTGGGCGGCATGTCTATTTTTTTGCCCATGTATTCCACCGAATAATTTGAAAGGTTTATAACAAGATCCGGATATTTTACGCACTTTAAGGAGTCGGAAGCCTCCGCCTGAGCACCCGCCGCGTTAAACCGTCTGAGCACTGCCTTAACTCTCGCCACGAGTTCCTTCGAATCAAACGGTTTGATAATGTAATCATCCGCTCCGAGCTCAAGTCCCAGGACCTTATCAAAGACCTCGCCCTTTGCCGACAGCATGATTATCGGCACATCAGATTCCTTTCTGATCTCACGGCAGACCTGATATCCGTCAATGCCCGGAAGCATCAGATCGAGAAGTATGAGATCCGGTCCAAAGCTCTTGAATGTTGTAAGCGCAGCTTCTCCGTCCTCACAGCACATTGTCTCAAAGCACTCTTTTGTGAGATAAAGTGATATAAGCTCTGAGATTGCAGTGTCATCATCCACTATCAGTATTTTATTCTTATTTGCCATACAAACTTTCCTCCATACCGATTAATCAATAAAAGTTGCTATGGTTACTCCGGAATCGCCCTCTCCGAATTCACCGAGTCGGTATTCCTTAATTATTTTCAATCTTCTCAAATGCTCGGACACCGCCTTCCTCAGGACTCCCGTTCCCTTTCCGTGAACGATCCGAACCTGGGGCAGATGAGCAATATAAGCATCATCTAAATACTTGTCAAGATTTGAGATCGCCTCATCCGCGCTCATGCCCAGGAGATTTATCTCCGGCGATACAGCCATCGACTTGGATCTCTTAATTGAACTTGTCGAGCTCTTCGGCGTATAGCTGTAAGTCTCTGGCGCCTCTCCCAAGAATTCGATGTCCTTGACATTTA
>CAJOQF010000032.1 GCA_905236295.1 uncultured Eubacterium sp.
CTCAGTGACCTGTGAGTTTGTCACTTGCATCCTGCGTCGTGACTTATATCTATAAACTGAACGCCCCGGGTTGCCCTCAGTCTATATCTTAGTTGGCTCTGCCCCCTCCTCTGTTATGAAGTCCAGATGGGGCAACCGATTTATCTAAAGTCCGTTTTGATTTTGCCCGGACTCTGCAACGAAAAAATCAGACCGCTTAGAAGTTGTTCTGTAACTGCTTCTTGGCTATGTGGTTCTTGTACTTCTCACGCTTCAGGATTTTTACTATCTCTTCATGCGCCTCCTGCGAGATACCCTCCTCCGGTCGGTACGATTTCGCTCTGGAGCTTTCTTTTTCAAGAGTATTTCTCAATATTTCATATTCCCTCGGAGCATCAACCATGATCTTTATGTTCGAGGCGGATCCTCCTGCGTATACAACTCTGATATCCTCGCCTATTCTTATTGACTCTCCGGGCTTGAGACTTAGCTTTAACATATCTAAACCTCCATATATCAGTCTTTTTAATACTTTTTATGTATGTTAAGACTTCTCATTTCATTCTTAATTCCTTTGCCTCAGAATATTTTTACTTCGCTTAATCTTTAACCGCACCGTTTATTTCCGCGAGCAACGAGTCATCACACGCTAGCGTGTGTTTGGCGAGTGCCGCGAGGGTCAAATACCCCGCCCCTTGTGGCGAGAAACAATTATTGCATGCCCCGTAGTTTGCTACGGAGTATTTGACCTCTTTCGATGTCAGCTTGTAGTTCTATCTTTTTGTGCAAAGTGTTTATGATTCTGTTTTCTGTAAAAAATGATGTAACATTTTATATAAATTGTTACGTGGTTTTAGGGGAAATTTTTGAACTCGCACACAAGTAAAACCCTTGAAAATCAAGGATTGTTCAGTCCTTTGTGCACATTTACTACGAACGTCTGTTTATCATTTGAAATGTGAACGAAATTATTTAATAATAGGGTTAAGTCCTTGAAAACAGCGGACGATAAAGAATGTGTAAAGAAAAATCCATGTAACACTTTATATAAAACGTTACATGGATTTTATTTGACTAAAAAAGTTTGTGCAGTTTTACTATACTGCCATATACTGCAAATAACTAATTATCATCTAGTGCATCTTAAGCTCATTCCGTATATATTTCTTTTAATGTCGAAATCATCTCATCATCGACATTCAGCTTCTCTCTGGCGAATCCCTCAACTGAGCCATAGTTATTCTCCATATGATCCAGCAGATTGTTCATGGCAATTGACGCCGCCCCCTTTAACATAAGCGCATATATATCAGCTTTCTCCTTATCAGGCAGATACTTTCTCAACGTCAGCTTTGATTCCTCTATCTCATCGGCAAAAGTTTCATTTGTGAGAAGAAAATCCTCCAATATCTGCCCGCGTGACACCCCCAACAACGACAGGATAAATGCCGTTGCAATCCCTGTCCTGTCCTTTCCGAAAGAACAGTGCCAAAGCATACCCTCTCGCGCTGTATTCCCGGCAAGCAGCTCCAAATAACGTCCGTATCCCTTCTGACCCATCTTATCCTCTACCATATTAACATAGAGCGTACCGTCCCCACCGGTCTCCTCAAAAAACTTTATGGCATACTTGAGATTATCCGGATTGCTCAGAAAACCATCCGTGATCGGCGGCATCCTCATCTTCCCCATTATCGCAGTCTCATCAAAAATTTTTATATGTATATCTCTCACGCCCTCAATTACCGGGTTCGGAGCACTCTCGCGTTCAAAGCTCATGCGCATGTCCATTATCGTATTCAGTTTATATTCATTTTTCAGCATGTCTATCGTTTCCACAGTCGCATTCTGAAGCTTACCGGTTCTTAGAAGCACTTTTCGACGTATGGTCTTTCCATCAGAAGTTTTTAGTCCTCCCAACTCACGCGCATTTAATACTCCCACAAGCTTTAAAACTCTGTCTGTCATTTCATTTCTCCTCGTATCCTTGATGAACGTCAAACTGTCCGAAAACCTCACTCACACAATCTCCGATTTCGTTGGAATTTAAATTGCAGAAGAAATAATTTCTACAACCTTTTTGTTTTTTACTTTAACATGAAGCGTTATCCCTACAAGATTGGTATTTTTCTTTATTGATGGCTTTGCGTCATATACCAACTCGCCACTCATGATAGTTCCGGTCTTTACTTTCTTCCCTTTTTTTATGGTCTTTTTAAATGTTTTCGATTTGCTATAGTATTTGTCTACCGAATTATCAAATGAAGAGCCTTTGCCCCACTTTCCTGAAAACTTAAACTTCTTCCCTGTAAAAATAAGCTTTGAATTGCCATA
>CAJOQF010000033.1 GCA_905236295.1 uncultured Eubacterium sp.
AACAAGTAAAATCCACCCTGTGGAATTTACTTCTACAAGGTGGAAGTTAGTTTTACAAAGTGGAATTAGCTTTTACAATTGACCTTTCAATCTTAATTCAACCTGTAAGGCAGCCCTTTTTTTTAAAATCTTATTTATCGAGGAAACGCATTCTGTCTTTGTCCCTCGTAGGTTTCTTTTTCTCTACCGGCTTCGGCTTGTCGATACCCTTTGCAAGGTTGTTCTTTACCTTTGCCGCACATGCCGCACACCAACGTCCGCTCTTTATCTGGATTCCGCACTCCTCACAATCGATTCCGATCGGTGAATCATCTGAAATCTGGAGACGCTCCTCGCGGATCCACTGCTTGATCTGCTTCTCTGAAACCTCACACTCCTCAGCTACAACACCGAGCGGAGCATTGGGGTTTGTACGAAGGTACTCCTTTACCTTCTGGAATTTCTCTTCGAGTTCCTTCTGACAAGACTGGCAAAGCTTCGGTCCGCCACCTATATAATTGAAAAGTCTTCCGCATCCTTTACAATTCCTTACTTCCATAATCAGTTCCTCCTCGTTTCTTTTCTTCTTCGTCCTCGCGAGCTGACACAGCCAGAAACCGAACCGTTTCGACGCCGGAGCGGACAAGATAGGTCTTTATCTCATCTATGGTGCTCTTTGTCGTGATAATGTCATCCACGAGTAAAATCTTTTTTAATTTTACTACATTTTGCGTAGTTTTAAAAGCGTTTTTGAGATTATTTTTTCTCTGAACGGGGTTCATATCCTTCAAAGCCTTTGTGTTTGCAGTCCTTAGGACTATATCGTTCCTTATTGGCACACCGACGTGTTTTGAGACCGCCTTTGCGATGAGCTCAGCCTGGTTGTATCCGCGAGTCCTCTGCCTTGCCGGATGAAGCGGCACCGGCACGATCGCATCAAAATCGTATGCCTTGATGTAATCCGAAAAATGATATGCCATAGCCGATCCCAAAAAATCGGCATTCTGCGCCGCATGTGCGTACTTTAGCTTAAAAAGGATATTTCTCATGTCCTCCTCGTATTTAAAGAGGACTTTTCCATCTTTGAACGATTTGGTCTCTATAAGGCGAAGCTTCTTTCGACACGGCTCACATATCAGTCTGCTGTGCGATCCAAGCTTTGCTGCAGGTGCCTTCGTCTCGATATATATGGATAACAGATCCCCGTCGAGCACCCGTCCGCACACCGGGCAGGTCTGCGGATATATAGTGCGAAGCACTATCTCCCCGATACATTTTATTTTCCCCATATGTTCTCCTATGCAAACTCGAGCGTGATCCTGCCGAGCGTCCCCGACCGGAACTCGTCGATAACCAGATTAGCAGCCTTGGTATAGTCGATCTCGTCCCCTTTTTTCTTGCAGCCTCGCGCTATCGCGATCGCCTCAAGTACCTCGACCGGCTTTGCCTCCTCATCTACCTCATATCTGGACTTTATCACCCCCGGATAAGTCTCGCACAGAAACTCGATAAGCCTGAGCGACAATTCGTCAATATTCAGGATATCGTCCTTTATCGCTCCGATCAGCGCAAGTCTCTCGCCAACCTTCTGGTCTTCAAACTTTGGCCAGAGGATTCCGGGAGTGTCCAACAGCTCGACATTTTTGCTGAGTCTCACCCACTGCTTACCCTTGGTAACTCCGGGTTTGTTGCCTGTCTTTGTCGCCGCCTTTCCGGAGTATGAATTGATGAATGTGGACTTGCCTACATTCGGGATCCCCACTACCATAGCCCTGACCGGGCGGTTCTTTATCCCTTTTCTCTTGTCTCTTTCTATCTTCTCTGCGCAGGCCGTCATTATCGCACCCTGCACCTGCTTTACCGACCCCTTGTTTCTCGAGTCGAGCGCCACCGAAAAATAGCCCTTTCCTTTGAAAAACTCCATCCATTCGTCTGTGCGCTTCTTGTCTGCGAGATCCGATTTGTTCAAAAGGATCAGTCTGTATTTATTTTTCCCAAGCTCATCTATATCGGGATTCCTGCTGCTAACAGGTATCCTCGCATCCACAAGCTCTATTATCAGGTCAATGAGCTTTATGTCCTCCTGCATCTGACGCTTTGCCTTCGTCATATGCCCCGGATACCATTGATAATTCATAGTTTACCCATCTTTCCGTGTGTGGCGTTAAACCACGCTTTTCCGATTATGTAGTCGTCTTTGATATTGCCTATTCCCACATGGCGGGAGTCCTCGCTGTTGTTGCGATTGTCTCCGAGCACAAAGTACTCGTCTTTTGCCAGCTTTATCTCGTCCTCGGCAAGCTCGGCATTTTCGATCTTGGAGACCTCTATCTCCTCCTCGAATTCTTCGCCGTTTACATATACCTTGCCGTTTTTAATCTGTACCGTATCTCCCGGTGTGCCTACCACGCGCTTTATGTAGTAATGCGACTTCTCATTGCCGTTCGGCAAAAAGACGATCAAATCGCCCGCCTCGGGATTCTTGAACATATATACGAAACGGTCGATCAAAACCTTGTCTCCCGCCTCGAGAGTGGGACTCATGGACTGTCCCTGGTTGGTGGTCCTCATCCCGAAAAAGTACACCAGAGTGGCTGCAATTATGGCGACAATCAATATCTCCACCACCCAGGCAACGATCATCCTGGTCAGAGAAACTTTCTCTTTTTCTTTTTTTCTCGTTATATAATCAGGTCCGCCGGATCTGTGAAACTGTACCATATCTATCTTCGATCCTTCTTACGGAACTCACCCGGTGTCATATTGAAATGTCTCTTGAAGAGTCTGTTGAAATGCTCGACCGTCGGATAACCGACCTTCTCAGCGATGTCCTCTATCGAAGCCTCCTCATCCTTTAACATAGTGCATGCCTTTTTAAGTCTGACGTTTTGCACAATGTCTCCGAAATTCAGACCGGATTTGTCCTTTATATACTTTGAGAGATACTGTCTTGAGAGTTCAAACTCCTCAGACAGCTCATCGAGCGTTACGGTGAGATAATGGGTCTGGATATAGTTCATTATCTCGTTGAGCCTCTCATCTCTCGCCCGGCTTCCGCCCGGGATAAGATTGCCCACGGCAACGTTTAACGCCGAAACGGAAGCCTTGATGATATCGGCATCCATTCCAACTCCCCAGTACATCTGTCCTTCCTTAGAGATACCAACATAGGCAACCGCCTTTGAAGAGGATCCCTTGGAGAGCGCATGCTCCTCATAAACCGAGAGCTCATAGTTGATGTTAAAGTACTGTTTTAATGCGTTGCTGACAGCATCGAGACGACCGTTTCCGGTACCCATAACCTTTGCCTTGCTGTCTGCAATGTCAATCGTAACCTCTGCCGTAATGCCATCGGTCTGCGCGAAGTGGCACTCACTGATGGTAAATGCGGATGTGTTTGCGAGGTATTTTGACTTGAATATATCGTAAACCCACTCCGGTGAGAGCTCCTTGTGCTCGACGTCGGAAACATGCTTGATAGCATATCCGACCTCCTCGCGCATAGCCTCAGGAAGCGAGAGTCCGAAGTTCTGTTTTAAGATGTATGCGACTCCGCCCTTTCCGGACTGGCTGTTTATGCGGATAACGTCCGAATCGTATGTGCGTCCGACATCCTTCGGGTCGATCGGAAGATAAGGCACATCCCAATATGGTCTGTCCTGCTCCTCGCGGCACTTCATGCCCTTTGCGATAGCATCCTGATGCGAACCCGAAAATGCCGTAAATACGAGCTCTCCGGCGTAAGGCTGTCTCATGGATACATTCATTCCTGTAAATTTCTCGTATTTTTCAACGATCTCAGTCATGTTCGAGAAATCAAGTTCAGGGTCAACTCCGTGCGAGAAGAGATTCATCGCAAGCGTCACTATATCGACATTTCCGGTTCTCTCTCCGTTTCCGAAAAGCGTGCCCTCCACTCTCTCAGCTCCCGCCAGAACAGCGAGCTCGGATGTGGCAACAGCGCATCCCCTGTCATTGTGAGGATGGATACAAAGGATAATGCCGTCCCTGTGGCTTAAATTCTTGTCGAGATATTCTATCTGCTGAGCGAAAACATGCGGCATCGCATTTTCCACTGTCGTCGGTATATTTAATATAGCCTTGTTGTCCGGAGTCGGTTTCCAGACATCCATAACCGCATTTGACACCTCAAGAGCGTATTCTACCTCTGTGCCCGAAAAGCTCTCCGGCGAATACTGGAACGAAAAGTCTCCCTCCGTCTGTGCAGCTAGCTCTGCAAGGAGTTTGGCTCCGTCAACCGCAAGCTGCTTGATCTCCTCTTTTGACTTTTTGAAAACCTGTTCTCTCTGGGCAACCGATGTGGAATTGTAGAGATGTACAACCGCTCTCGGAGCACCCTTTACCGCCTCAAATGTCTTTTGGATGATGTGGGTTCTCGCCTGTGTGAGCACCTGTATCGTCACGTCATCCGGTATGCGGTTCTCCTCTATAAGTTTTCTGAGGAAAGCGTACTCTGTCTCGGAAGCAGCCGGAAATCCCACCTCAATCTCCTTGAATCCGATATCGACAAGGAGTTGGAAGAAATCCAGTTTTTCAGAAAGGCTCATCGGCTCGATAAGAGCCTGATTGCCATCGCGAAGATCGACGCTGCACCAAAGCGGCGCCTTGGTTATCTTGTCCTTTTTTACCCAGTCATAGCACTCCTGTGGTGGCAGGAAATATGGGGTTTTATACTTTTTGTAATTCATCTGTTCTCCTTATACAACGGCTAAGTAGTTCCTCCATGCTGTCATATTTGCACACGGATGTATCTATGCTTGCCTTTAACATCTCATCTCTGGTGATCGCCGCAAAGCTCAGCTCAAAATGTCCGCCGGCCTTGCACAGCTGCTCGAGGTAGAGCCTCTGAGTCCTGCCGTTTCCCTCACGGAAAGGATGGATCATGTTTATCTCACCTATCACATACGCAAGATCCTTTGCCATCAAGGCTTCGTCAGTGACATCCTTGAGGTAATTGTGGGCTACGATCCATCTGTATACTATATCAAACTGCTCCGTGATGAATTTCGCAAGACAGAAAAGTGTCCCCTTCGAGATGTCGACAGTGCGGATCTGACCCGCCCATTCATATACATCGCCGAAGAGGTACTCATGTATCGAGCATAGATGCTTTAAAGAAAAATCCCCGGTGATGCCTTTGGTCTCCATGTCAAAATACCTGACCATAGAGAGCTCTCTTTCCGCATCACGCAGGGTTTTAAAATCTTCTATTCCTAATTTGTTCTTTAGAACGCCCGAATCCGAATAGCAGTATCTTCCGCCATCGTCATCGTACTCATAATAGTATGTTACTTCAACCATGACCTCAGATGGCCTTTGCCACCCTAATGTATCTTGACTTTATTTCTGCTACCATTTGCTCAACTCCGGCTGAGCCTTCCAGGATAGCCCGGCCTCTGGCTTCATCCTGCGCACTCATTCTCAGGTCTTCCATTGCGAATGTCGCGCGTATATTATCTATCATATCTTTAGATGTCATACTCCACCTCCATACAAAGTCAGTATAACATACCCGTCGTATTTCGTCCACCTTATTCCATCAAATTCTTGACTTTTTTTCGTATTCTTTGAAGTGCATTGTCGATCGATTTGGGCGGTCGGTCAAGCTCTGATGCTATCCTTATATAGTCAGATCCGCCCAGATAGAGCCTTAGTACACTTTTCTCCAACGCGCTTAACGGTTCATATATTTTTTTCTCGAAAGCCTCATATTCTTCCTGTGCAATTATAAGGCTTTCAGGGTTGGCTCCGTTCGTCGCAAGCAGCTCGTCACCCTCGATATTCTTGTCTACGTCATCCTTGTTAAACGAGACATAGGAATTGAGCGGAGTGTGCTTCTTTCTGGTCGAAGCCTCTATAGCCTTTATCATCTGCCGCCTGACACACATCTTGGCAAAATTTGCAAAGCCTATGTTTTTTTCTGTCTCGAAGTCGCGCACAGCCTTAAAAAGACCTATCATTCCCTCCTGATTCAGATCCTCCTCGTCTCCGCCCGCGAGATAGTACATTTTCGCCTGATTTTTCACCAATGGTTTGTATCTGTTTAAGATCATCTCCATCAGTGCGTCATCTGGCTTTTCGCGGTACAGTGCTATAAGTTTTTCATCTTCAAGGGAGTTGTATTCGGAATAATTCATATTCTGACCGCCTTTCAGATATCAGCCATTGATACCAGCTCCACAACACGGTCAAAATCCCCGATTATATAAAGATATCCGATCACAGCCTCAAGGCCTGTCGCCTTTCTGTAATCGGAGTGACTGGCGTTTTTGGCTGTCGTGTGGGGATTTGCGTTTCGTCCCCTCCTGTAGATCTCGGATTCCTCCTCGGTAAAAATTCCCTCATCCAGAAATCTGTCCGCAAGCTTCGCCTGCGAAGCAGCCTTTACAACGGCTGCGCATCTGGCGTGAAGCTTGTTCGGCGCAGTGTTACCCTTTGCGACGACCACGCTTCTCACGACCAGATCATATATCTCATCCCCGATAAAGGCGAGGGTGAGAGGCGAATATGTCTTTATATCCTTTTTTTCGATTTCAAATTTGTCGGTTATGTAACTATATATGTCCATTCAGTTTATTGTCACCCTCTGCGCTGCCTTACAATCTCATACATCATAACACCTGCTGCCACAGAAGCGTTCAAGGAATCGATATCACCCATCATAGGGATCGATGCAACCATATCACAGCTTTCTTTCACAAGCTTTGACACTCCCTCTCCCTCGCTTCCGATCACAAGTCCGATCGAGCCCTTGAGGTCGAGAGAATACATCTCGTCTCCGCCCATATCAGCGCACACAAACCACATGCCCTCTTTTTTAAGGTCATCTATCGTGCGTTTTAAATTGGTCACTTTCGCGACAGGGGTATAGTTTATAGCCCCGGCACTCGCTGCAGCCACAGTGTTTCCGAGACCTACCGCGCGTCTCTCCCTGATGATGACGCCATGGGCTCCCGCCTGGTTTGCCGTCCTGATGATCGCGCCGAGGTTGTGCGGATCCTCAATGCCGTCAAGCATGACCACAAAAGGAGGACGGCCGGATTCTTTGGCTGCCTCCATTATGTCCTCGACTGTCGAATACTCATAGTCCGACACAAGCGCCGCAAAGCCCTGATGATGACCGTTTTCCGTCAGATCGTCAAGCCTTCTCTTGTCAACAAAGTCATAGATGATCTTTCTCTTTTTAGCCATCTCCACACAGCGGTTTGCCTGCGGACTTTTTAATCCTTTTTCAATATACAGTTTATCTACGGTCTTTTCCGCTCTAAGAGCCTCCATTACCGCATTTTTTCCACAGATTACAGACATCGTATCTCCCTTATGCTTTCTCCCACTTTACGCCTTCTCTGGTGTCTTTTAAGACTATACCCTTTGCGAGAAGCTCGTCGCGGATCTCATCGGCACGCGCAAAGTTCTTGCTCTTTCTAGCCTGCTGCCTCTCCTCGATAAGCGCCTCGATCTCCGAATCAAGGATCACTTCCTCTTTCTTCAATTTGATCCCGAGGATATCACAGAGCTTTTTAAGCTCATCATACACAGCCTTAAGATAAGCGCCGTTGTCGCTCTCATCAGTGTTTACGTTCACAAACTTTACAAGCTCGAATATTGCCGAAACGGCATCGGCGGTATTCGCATCATCCTCCATAGCCGCATCGAATTTGTCTTCGAAAGCCTTCGCTTCGGCAAGGAGAGCTTTGTAGTCATCCGGGACCGATGTCACTTCGACAGGCTCAGCGTCCGGGTTTAAGCCGCTCTTTTCAACCAGCTCGCGCAATCTCTCTGCGGCGGTAACGATCCTGTCAAGTCCGTTCTTCGCAGCCTCCATAAGCTCATCAGAGAAATTCAGCGGACTTCTGTAGTGTGCTGAGAGCATGAAAAATCTAAGCACCTGAAGATCATACTTTTCGGCGATATCTCTCACCGTAAAGAAGTTTCCAAGCGACTTTGACATCTTCTTGTTATCTATATTCAAAAAGCCGTTGTGCATCCAGTAATTTGAGAATGGCACTCCGTATGCAGCCTCTGACTGCGCGATCTCATTTTCATGGTGAGGGAAGATAAGATCCTCGCCGCCGGCATGGATATCTATAGTCTCTCCAAGGTATTTCTTCGCCATGACCGAACACTCGATATGCCAGCCCGGACGACCGTCACACCAAGGAGACTCCCAGAAAGGCTCACCCTCCTTTTTCGGCTTCCAAAGGACAAAGTCGAAATCATTTTTCTTCAGATCACCTGTCACCTTGATATCGCGGTGTCCCGCCTGAAGATCATCCATATTCTTGTGCGAAAGCTTTCCGTACTGCGCAAATTTTTCTATCTCGAAATATACGGTGCCATCCTCCACGGCATAGGCATAGCCCTTGTCGATAAGAGTCTGTATCATATCGATCATACCGTCTATCTCCTCCGTTGCCAGAGGATGTGTGGTGGCAGGGCGCACATTTAACCCTTCCATATCCTTCTTGCATTCTTCTATATATCTCTTGGAGATTACGCTCGACTCAACTCCCTCCTCGATCGACTTTTTGATGATCTTGTCATCGACATCAGTGAAGTTTGAAACGTAATTTACCTCGTACCCCTTTGACTCGAGGAAACGTCTGAACGCATCAAAGATGATCATCGGTCTCGCATTTCCTATATGTATGAGATTGTAGACTGTCGGCCCGCAAACATACATGGAAACCTTCCCCGGTTCTATGGGTTTAAACTCTTCTTTTTTTCTGGTTAGCGTGTTGTATATCTTAATCATGTTGACCTCCGAAATTTTCTCCTCCGACAATATACCACGAAAGCACGAGGATAATCAACACTTGTGTTGATTAGACGACGCAA